>CAKRCJ010000223.1 GCA_934307185.1 uncultured Roseburia sp. | reverse complement strand
AAGGAATGTTGTAATGTAATATATTATAAATTATATTTTTAATGAGGAAAGAAAGGTACAATTTATTTTTATGAGAGACTTACTGGAACTAAGAGATGAAATTGATGAGATTGACAACCAGATTGTGGAATTATATGAACGCAGGATGGCAATTGCCGAGGAAGTGGCAATTTATAAGATTTCTGTCGGAAAGAAAGTGTTTGACAAAGAACGTGAGATTTCAAAGCTTGATACATTAAGCAGAAAAGGAAAAACTCCTTTTTTAAAGCATGGAATAAGGGAGCTGTTCGAACAGATTATGTCGATGAGCAGAAAAAGACAGTATCAGCTTCTGACAGAGCATGGAAAAAATGAAAAGACAGACTTTAAAGAAGTGGAGCATTTAGATTATAAAAATGCAAAAATTGTTTTTCAGGGAACCGAGGGAGCTTATTCCCAGCTTGCTTTAAAACAGTATTTTGGGGAAAATGCCAACTGCTACCATGTGGACACCTGGCGCGACGCGATGGAGGCAATTAAAAACGGTGAGGCGGATTATGCGGTATTTCCGATTGAAAATTCTTCTGCCGGAATTGTTTCCGAAAACTATGACCTTATGATTGAATATAATAATTATATTGTCGGGGAACAGATTATAAGAATAGACCATGCCCTGCTCGGGCTGCCGGAGGCATCTGTTTCTGATATTACAGACATTTATTCCCATCCGCAGGCATTAATGCAGTGCTCGAAATATTTAGAAAGCCACAGAGACTGGGAAAAACACAGTTTAAAAAATACTGCGATGTCTGCCCAGAAGATTAAAGAGGATGGAAAGAAGAATAAAGCGGCAATTGCAAGCACGCTTACCGCAGATATTTATGGACTTAAAGTTTTAGATGAAGCAATTCAGAACAATAAAAATAATTATACGAAGTTTATTATCGTAGCAAACAAAAAAATATTTGAAAAAAATGCAAACAAAATCAGCATTTCTTTTGAAGTACCTCATGAGAGTGGTTCTTTGTACCATAAGCTGTCTCATTTTATTTATAATGGAATTAATATGAATAAAATCGAGTCCAGACCGGTACAGGGTAAAGCATGGGAATACCGCTTCTTTGTCGATATTGAAGGAAATTTGAATGATGCAGCAGTCATTAACGCACTGCGCGGCTTAGAGGAGGAAACAATACGGCTTAAGGTGCTTGGAAATTACGTAAGTGAAAGGGAAGAAGGGGAAGATTAAGATGAAAAGCCCAAAGAATTTAATTTTATATAAAGATTTTGAGAATGGAAAATTATTTTATAACATCACCTGGATTTTTGAAAACTATAAAAATGACTTTTACAACAAAGAGGATATACAGTCACTTTTATATGAAGGCATCAATCAGTTGATGGAGCTGTCTGTAAGCCACGGCTTTGAGGGAAATCTCTGGCACAGCTTTCTCTCATTTGTGCTTGTAAATAATGAAAATGCGTACAGCAAGGCATGTGAAATCCATGGTGCAGTGGAAGGCTCCATTAATGCAGTTGCCTTACATGATTTTCAGATAATAAAAGAATTGTTTGATTTTGATTTAAAAAGCCTTTTTGATTATTTTGAAGTGGAATGTGCAGAAGCCATTTTAAATTATGAGAGCATGAAAGGAAGCGGAAAGCTTTTTAACCGACGGATTAAGGAACGCATTAATGAGTTAAAGTTAAAGCTGGAGGCGGCTGATACTGCGGAAGAATTTAAAGCTGCTGTCACCGAATTTTACAAGGATTTTGGTGTTGGAAAATTAGGACTTCATAAAGCCTTCCGTATCCAGCATAACAATGATAAGGTGGACATTGTTCCGATTACGAATATTGCACATGTCAGATTAGACGATTTAGTTGGATATGAGATTGCAAAACAGAAGTTAATTGATAATACTGAAGCGTTCGTGAAGGGAAAAGAAGCCAACAACTGTCTTTTATACGGAGATGCGGGAACCGGAAAATCGACAAGTATTAAAGCGATTGCAAATCAGTATTATGATAAGGGACTCCGTTTAATTGAGGTGTACAAACACCAGTTCTGTGACCTGAATGATGTGATTTCACAGATAAAAAACAGAAATTATAAGTTTATTATTTATATGGATGATTTGTCTTTTGAAGAGTTCGAGATTGAGTATAAATATTTAAAGGCGGTTATTGAAGGAGGACTTGAGAAAAAACCGGATAATGTTTTAATTTATGCAACCTCGAACCGCAGACATCTTATCCGCGAAAACTTTTCCGATAAAGAGGAAGTGCGTGAGGATATGCATACCTCCGATACCGTGCAGGAAAAGCTTTCCCTGTATGCAAGATTTGGTGTTTCGATTTATTTCGGCGCGCCGGATAAGAAGCAGTTCCAGCATATCGTAAAGACTCTGGCAGATAAATACAACATTTCCATGGACGAGCAGACCCTTTATCTGGAAGCAAATAAATGGGAGCTTTCCCATGGCGGTCTGTCCGGAAGAACAGCGCAGCAGTTTATAAACTATTTGCTTGGAAAAGAATAGAGAAAAGGATATAATAGAAACAAAAGCAGACAGCAGGAGGTAGACAATTGGTGATTCATACATTTGCAGCAATTTATATTGGTTCGTATGAGGTCAGTATTAAAATTTTTGAAATCTCCGGCAAGAAAAAAATCCGGACGATTGATTATATCCGAAGCAGAATAGAGTTAGGACGCGATGCATATTCCAAAGGAAGCATCGGTTATGAAATGGTGGAAGCTTTATGCGATACACTTGCAGAATATAAACAGATTATGGATGGCTACCGGGTGGACAGCTATGAGGCTTACGCGGCGGCTGCATTAAGAGATGCAGAAAATGAGCTGTTTATTTTAGACCAGATTAAAATCCGGACAGGACTTACGGTAAACGTATTAAGTAACTCTGAACACCGTTTTATCAGCTATAAATCAGTGGCGATGAGAGAAGAATTTGAGGGCATGATACAAAAAGGAGCGGCTGTTTTAGATGCAGGCGGCGGCGGTATGCAGCTTACCATTTTCTCCAAAGGAAAAGTAGTGACAACCCAGCATCTTGCATTAGGAACAATGCGTATGCGGGAACAGCTTGCAAGAAAAAGCAGCAATCTTGCCCAGTATGAGCTTCAGATTGAAGAACTGGTAGATAAAGAGCTTGAAGTGTTTAAGGCAATGTATTTAAAAGATACAAAAATAAAATACTTAATTGTTATTGGAGATTACATTTCAGAGATTTCAAAAAATATTGAGAAGGAAAAAGAAGATAATACAATTGAGACTTCAAAGTTCTTAAAGTATTTAAAGAGGTTCGACAAAAAGACACTGGAACAGATTTCAGAGGAGTTAAATCTTTCTAATGAAAGCGATGCGCTTGTCATTCCGTACCTTATGATTTTTAAATGTATGGCAGAGCGTATCGGGGCAGAAAATCTCTGGGCGCCGGGAGCAAATGTAAGTGATGGTATTGCATTTGATTATGCCGAAAAGAATAATATGGTGAAAGAAAAGCATGATTTTGATGCGGATATTCTTTCGGCAGCCAGAAATCTGTCCGAGCGGTATATGAGCTATACCCCACATATCGACGCATTAACACAGATGGCGACGTTAATATTTGATACAATGAAAAAGGTACACGGCCTTGGAAAAAGAGAGCGCCTGTTACTGCAGGTGGCAGCGGTTTTGCATGACTGTGGAAAGTATATCAGTTTTGCGAATGGACCGTCCTGCTCGTATGACATTATTATGGCATCGGAGATTATCGGACTTACCCATTTAGAGCGTGAGATTATTGCCAATACAGTGTTATATAATACATGGACATTACCGGATTATGAAGATGTCGCAGACAAGTTAGACCGCGACAGTTATATTACAGTTGCAAAGCTTTCTGCCATCCTGCGTGTTTCGAATGCGATGGACCGCAGCCATAAACAGAAGTTTAAGAATGTAAAGGCAGCAGTGAAAGGAAGAGAGCTTATTATCACAATAGAGACAGTAGATGATATCGCATTAGAAAAGGCGTTATTTAATGCAAAGACAGCCTATTTTGAAAATGTATTCAGCATGAAACCGGTCATAAAAGAAAAAAGAGTATATGGCTGATGTAAAATCAGAAGAAAGGACTGAAAGAAACCATGGAAAAAGGACAGGATTTTACAAAACCGGAATATTACGAGAACAGAGAATTAAGCTGGTTAAAGTTTAATCATCGTGTATTAAATGAAGCGCGGGACAAGTCACTGCCGCTTTTGGAGAGGTTAAAGTTTGTCAGTATCACTTCGTCAAATCTGGATGAATTTTTTATGGTACGTGTTGCATCCTTAAAGGATATGGTACATGCTAATTACAAAAAGAAGGATATTGCCGGGATGACGGCAACCGAGCAGTTAGATGCAATTAATG
>CAKRCJ010000222.1 GCA_934307185.1 uncultured Roseburia sp. | reverse complement strand
AGTTCATCCATTGTGAATTGTTCCGGTCTTTTATCTGCTTTGCTGATACAATATAAAAATCCACCCCAGAAGGAGTCTCCTGCACCATTCGTATCTATCACTCTGCTGATAAAACCGGGGATCTGTATGCCTCCTTCTCTGCAATAGAGATAAGCTCCCTCACTGCCAAGCGTTACAATAGCAATCTGGACGCCTTTCTTAAATAATTTTTTTGCTGCTTCCTTTGGGTCTGCTTTCCCTGTCAGCAGTTCTGTTTCTTCATCTGAGATTTTCATAATATCCACATACGGAATAAGGCTTCGCATCTGGCTCTTTGCTGTTTTTTCGTCTTTCCACAAAGATGCCCTGTAATTCGGGTCATAGGAAATAATGCTTCCCTTCTCTTTTGCACGGCGTATTGCATATAAAGTAGTATCTCTGGCCGGCTGATGTGTCAGGGAAAGAGAACCCACATGAAATACTTTTGTATTGTCCAGAATATCTACATTCACTTCCTCTTTTTCAATCCTTGTATCTGCACCCGGTTTTCTTGCAAAAGAAAAAGAACGTTCTCCATCTTCAGACACATTTACAAAAGCAAGTGTTGTAAAATAGTTTTCATCCAGCAGCATTCCTGCTGTCTCAACTTTTTCTTTTTCGAGAACCGATTTTAGAAATTCACCATGCATATCTTTTCCTGCTTTCCCGATAAAAGCGGTATGTGCGCCAAGCTTTCCTGCCGCAACCGCAACGTTTGCCGGAGCGCCTCCCGGAATCTGGGCAAATAAGGTCTGTCCGGCTTCGTTCACTCCCTGCCATGTAAAATCTATCAGGATTTCACCGAATGTCGTAATATCATACAACGATTTCTTAGCAGCATCACAGGTATCTACCAGAAGCCCATTTTCCAACAACTGCTCCAGAATACAGCTGCACTCCTCTTCTTCATCTGTATGGATATGTAATTCCCCGGATTCAAATTCCGGCATACTTAAAACTCCAAGCATTGACTTTGCATTCACAACATATCTGTCACTGCAAAGTTCTACATCATATGGGATACGTTCAACAATATTCACAAGCTTTCTTGCATTCTGCATCGTTTTTAATATTACTTTTGCGATCATTTTCTTTCCTCCTACGCAAATAAGCTGATTATCATGGCACAGATAAGTCCTGTAAATCCAATTATCGTTTCCATCATTGTCCATGATTTTAAGGTTGTCTTTTCATCTATCTCAAGCAGCGAACTAACCAGCCAGAATCCGGAATCATTCACATGACTGAATGCGGTCGCCCCTCCGGTGATCGCACAGACCATTGCTGCAAGATAAAGAGGTGAAAGTCCTGCTACCGCCGGCATGGATGCCATAATTCCTGCTGCCATTGTCATTGCAACTACCGCTGCACCAACAGAAGCCCTCACAAGTGCTGCGATCAGAAATGCCACTAAAATCAATGGCAGTCCGCTTTTTTCAAGTGCCGGTCCGATAATATCTCCCATACCGCAGTCCTGAAGCACCCAGCGGATAATTCCTCCTCCGGTAATCACTAAGAGGATCTGACCGGTCGGACGCAAGGAACGATCCAGAATCTTTTTTAACTGTTCTCCATCATATCCCTGCTTTTTACCAAGAAAATACATTGCACAAAGAACTGCAATAATAAGCGCTACAAAAGGTGTCCCGACAAACTCCAGCACCGGACGGATTCCATCTAAAGCCGGAAAGTATTCCGAAAGTGTATTGCATAAAATAAGAACAAGCGGCACCAGAATAATCGCAATCACCGTCCGAAATCCCGGCAGATTTGCTTCTTCCTCTTCCCTGACCTCCGAAACTGCAGATGGAAGACCTGTATGGATCTTTGTTCCAATATACTTTGACCATAAGATTCCTGCAAAAATCAGAGACAGTATTCCTGTCGGTACACCGACAGCGATCATAATACCAAGATCTACCCCAAGCATATTTGCCACAAGTACAGAACCTGCTGATGGCGGAATGAATGCAAATCCGGTTGCAAGTCCTGCCAAAAGCGGAATCACATAATATAAGGTTGATTTTTTTGTTTTCTTTGCCAGACCGAATGCAAGTGGAATCAGAATCACAACGCCCGCTTCAAAGAAAACAGTTGTTCCCACGACAAGTCCTGTAATTCCAAGAGCAATTCCGGCCTTTTTCTCGCCAAATTTATTCACCAGTGTCTGTGCAACACATTGGGCACCTCCCGACACTTCAAGTATACCTCCGAACAAAGAACCAAGTCCGATCAGCAGAACAATTCCCTGTAAGGTTTCACCCGCCCCTTTTTCCACCGTGCTCACAAGAGTCGGAACCGGCATTCCGGCTCCGAGCCCGATCACCAGTGCGGAGATCAGCAGGGATAGCACCGGATGAAATTTAAATTTAACGATCAGTAACAATAATAGTATAATTCCTGCTGCCGCTGCGATCAACAGTCTTGCAGGATCTGCTAAAAACACCGCCTCTGTCATTTTCCTTCTCCTCCTGTCTCCTGCTTAATTAACACACATATTTATGTATGGTTTCTTTTACAGCCCCAGGTCCTGCGATCATCTCACGGAACATTTCTTCAATCTTTTCACCAACCCCGGCTTTGTATAAATCGGTAAAGAAAAGACGTTCATTTGATAAAATCGGCTTCAACTGATCCCGGAATGTCTCTGGCTTTCCAACCACAATATCGCTGAGCTGCTCCTGAAGTTCTTCATTCATTGGATCCGGTGCAAGCTCATAGTGTTTTCCTTCATCATCTACTGCAAGCATGTATCTGAGCCATCCTGCAATTCCAAGTGGAATCGCTGTAAGTGCTGAGGCATCACCATATTTTGCAACGTAAGCCTTGACTGTTTCACCAAAACGGATGCCTACCATCTGGGATACATCGACAGCCAGACGCAGATTGGTATCACCCAGATATTCATTCGGGAAACGGTCATTAAAGAGTTCATCCACAAATGCCTGAGGTGATAAAATTCCAGGATCTGCAACAACCGGAAGTCCTTCATCATAAGCCACCATGCGTGCCATCTTCATCATATCCTCATTGGTGTTGAGCATATGTGCAAACAGATCATATCCAAGAACAACACCTAACGGACCTGTTGCAGAATGAACCGGATTCAGGCAAACTGTTACCTTCATTCTCTCTGAAAGATTTACGGTATTCCTGTCTGCAAGGTAAACGCCAAAACCTTTTTCCAAAGCTGGACGTCCATTCGGAAAACTGTCTTCGATCACAAGATACTGTGGTTTTTCTGCATTCACAAATGGTGCAATATATGTTTTCTTTCCGGTAATGACTGGCTGCATATCTTCCACACCAAGTGCCTCTAAATCGTCTGCAATCTGTTCACTTGGACGCGGAGTGATCTTATCGATCATAGTCCATGGGAAAGCTACTGTTTTTTCATCACTGATATATTCAATAAAATCACTGTCCACAAAGCCCTCTTTTTTCCACTCTTCAGCCATCGTAAGTACAGACTCCCGGAGTTTTGCTCCATTTTTTGAACAGTTATCCATTGATACCAGTGCTATCGGATATTTTCCTGCTCTGTATCTTTCAAGAAGCATGGCTACCAGTACTGCCATTGCACCTGTTGCCTTCTTAGGTCCGTTTTTGATGTCAGCTTCCACAAATGGGAACCATGTACCATCTGCTTTCTGAAGTGCATATCCTTTTTCAGTGATCGTAAAAGACACAAGCTGTAAAGATTTACTTGCAAAAATCTCCTTCAGCCGGTTCCATTGTACCGGATCAGACGACTGTGCTTTGACCGCCTCTGCAAGTGAACCGATCACTTTGTATTCACGTGTTCCATCACCATGCAGGATAACGCTTAAGCCCAGATTATCATAAGGCTTATAAATTTTATCTACAACATCATAGTCAAATGTCTCCACACAGGTAATTCCTCTGTCGAGTACTCCTTCTTCCAAAAGACCATCTGCAATGCCACCGATAAAAATACGAAAAATATTTCCGATTCCAAAATGAACCCATCCAGGCTCTCTTCTTGCCTTCTCTGATACTTTCTCCACATCATATCCCGGAAGTGCAATCCCTGCTTTCTCCCATCCTTCACGTTCTCTGATTCCATTCAATGTTAACTTCATATTTTTCCTCCTTGCTTTTTTTAATTTTTGTTATGCTTTTGACTTACGCTTATATCTAAGTTGTAAGTTTAGTATAGAACCTGCTTTTGTATTTGTCTATGGATAAAAAATACAATTTTTATTTTGTTTTTTTATTACTTTTTCACAAAGTCTTTCTAAAATCTTGTTTTACAAAAGCCTTTATTATAAAATATATCTGAATCTTATATGTATGTTTCATACATAAGAAAAGGAGTTCGTAATGAAAGAAAAGGGACTGACCACAATTACCTTAAAGAAAATAAACCGTAACAAAGTTTACCAATATATTTATC
>CAKRCJ010000221.1 GCA_934307185.1 uncultured Roseburia sp. | reverse complement strand
TCGGTAAAAAATACGGATGGCGCAGTATCTGTTATGGAACAGAGTGCAAGGCTCACAGAAACCGGAATGTGCAGCATTCAGAAAGTCGGTGATTCTACAGCTATGATTACAGGAGCTAATGAGCAGATGACCAGACAGATTATGGAAAATGGCTATCACAGTAAAACGCTTGCATATTCTATCTGGCACATTTTTAGAATTGAAGATATAGTGGCACATAACTGATGTTTTTTTGGATATGAAGGAAATGATAACGAATATAGTCGGGAGTTCATAAACAGACTGCTACAAGCTGCCCAGGCAAAGAAAAATGTTGATTAAAGATTTAAGTTTTTAACAATTCCGAAACAAAACAGAAGCAATTCACAAACATATTTCCTCTATGCTACAAGCATCAAGTGAAACACAAATCATAAAAAAGAGCAAAGAGAGGAAATAGAAAATGAGCAATACATTATATTTAGTAACAGGAGCCGCAGGATTTTTAGGAAGCCACGTATGTCATCAGTTGTTGGAGCGCGGAGAAAAAGTAAGGACATTTGTTCTTGATGGTGACCCGGCAATCAAATATATCCCAAAAGAGGCAGAAATTATAAAAGGAGACCTCTGTAACATTGACTCACTGGAAAACTTTTTTAAAGTACCGGAGAAAACCGAGACAATCGTGCTTCATGTAGCAAGTATGGTAACTGTCAATCCGGATTTTAACCGCAAGCTTATTGATGTAAACGTAGGTGGAACAAAAAATATCATTCAGAAATGCTTAGAGCACAGAGAGTGCAAAAAGCTTGTCTATGTAAGCTCTACCGGAGCAATCCCGGAGCTTCCAAAGGGACAGAAAATCAAAGAAGTGAATGAATTTGATGCAGAAAAAGTAGTCGGCTGGTACAGCAAAAGCAAGGCAATGGCAACGCAGGCGATACTTGATGCAGTGAAAAATGATGGCTTAAATGCTTGTGTGGTACATCCAAGCGGAATTTTAGGACCACAGGATTATGCTGTGGGTGAGACGACAGGGACTATTATTAAAATCATTAACGGGGAAATGCCGATTGGCATGGGCGGAAGCTTTAATCTCTGTGATGTGCGTGACCTTGCAGCAGGCTGTATTGCCGCAGCCGACAAAGGTCGCAAAGGGGAGTGCTATATTCTTGGAAATGAGGAAGTAACCTTAAAGGAAATGTGTGAATTATTAGACAAAGATTTGCACTGTGGAACCTGCAAATTCTACCTTCCGATTGGGCTGGCAAAGCTGCTTGCAAAGCAGATGGAGAAAAAAGCGGCAAAAACAGGAAAGAAAGCATTGATGACAACCTTTTCCGTCTATAATCTAGAACGAAATAATGCGTTTGACTATTCCAAAGCCCAAAAAGAGCTTGGCTATCATACCAGAAGCTATGCAGAAACATTGCATGATGAGGCAGTATGGTTAAGAAAAGAAGGTAAAATTGCGTAAAAGAAAACGCAAAGATGTGGAATAGTGTCTGTAAAACATTATGGACTATTTTTGAGACACCGCTCGGAAATCTGGAAAAGGAAGAAGCGTCCACTTATCTGAAATTTGCGGCAATCAAGAGGAACGGACGCCCAGAGGAGATTGCGCCGCTTTATGCAGCTTTGATTGATGAAAGGTTAAGTTATCTGACCGGTACGGATATTCTCTGTGATGGAGGCTGCATTGCAGAGGGCGCGAGTGCATTTGCGAGATAATAACATTATGTCAGAATATCAGTTAAAACCAGGAAAAATCGGAACGAAAGTAACCGGAGCTTATCAGAAAATTGAAGATGGAGTGGTTGGCATTTGTAAAATGGAAGGAAAAGAGCCAGTTAAAGTGAATGGAAAAACCGTCGGCTGCATCATTTTATCCGTGTTTGGCGCGCTTCTTTTTGGAATAGGTATGTGTCTTAGCATGGTATTTGGAAAAATGATACTTGGAATTGTCATCGGACTGGTTGGAATTATCACATTATTAATGCTCATTTCGCTGACGGTTGGGTTAAAATAATAATACTTGTACAGGCTGAAAAAAAATTTACAGATTTATAAGAATTGTTTTTTGACAGAAAATCCGCTATACTAAATAAAAATAGTATAACGGATTTTTATTTTGGAGAAGAAAATGAATATAATGCCAATACCGGAATTAATAGAGAAAGTGGCTGATATCTGTAAAAGAAACGGAGTAAAAAGATTAGATTTGTTTGGCTCATTTGCAACAGGAACAGCGGTACCTACAAGTGATATAGATTTTGTTGTATATGGCTGCAAAGATATTTTAAAGCTGGAAGAAGAACTTGAAGAGATTGATACGCTTCGGAAAATAGATATTTTTGATTATGATAATATCAGAAATGATTTTTTATTGGAGGATATTCATAAATATGGAAAACAAATATATTAACAGGTATAACACATTTTGCAAATGTCTAAATAATCTTGAAAAAAGTAAGAGCGCAAATCCGGATGCGGACTTTGTTTTAGAAGGCACGATTATGAATTATAATCTTACATTTGATATTTCGTGGAAGGTTATGAAAGATATTTTGGTCAAACAGCTTGAAATTTTAGATTTTGCAGTTGGTTCTCCGCGGGAAACATTACAGCAGGCATTTACGAATGGAATAATAAATGATGACAAATGGTTGCAAATGTTAAGAGTGAGAAATCAACTGGCACATGATTATGATGGAACATTTGCAGCAGAAGAGTTTTCAAATATTATTAATATTTACTGTCCTTTGTTCGAGGAGTTTCGTGAGAATGCAAAAAAATATTTTACAGAAAAATAGAAATGATTAAAAGTCCGGGAGACTATGCTGCATGCAGTTTCCCGGCTTTTTGTATGAAAAAAATTCACATCAAATGTTCACATTCTCAGCGAAAAAGGAAAAGCAAAAATAAAATTTGACGATTTATGGAAAAATATGCTATTCTATAAAGTATATGTGTTTAGTAGGAATTAAATCGAGAGGAAAAATCTTCTGCATCTGCAGGGCAGTTGTATTTTTTTTCAGAAAAAACAGGGAGGAAAAATAAGAATTTATGAGTGAACGATTAATTCAGATTATTACCGATTCCTTTACAAAAATTCTGATTCCGGGGCTTACCGTTACCATTCCGCTTACGGTCATAGCATTTACCTTTGCAATGATTATTGCGGTTGTGCTTGCGATGGTTCAGTTTGCCAATATAAAGATATTGAAAGAATTTGCAAGATTTTATATCTGGATTATCCGTGGAACACCGCTTTTGGTTCAGTTATTTGTAATCTTTTATGGATTGCCAAATCTTGGCATTGTATTGCCGCCATTTCCATCGGCAGTCATTGTTTTTTCCATCAATGAGGGTGCTTACTGTGCGGAGGTTGTCCGTGCGGCATTAGAAGCGGTGCCAAAGGGACAGATGGAAGCCGGATACTGTGTCGGAATGTCCTATATGCAGATTATGCAAAGAATTATATTGCCACAGGCAATGCGCATTGCATTTCCGTCGCTATGTAATTCTTTGATTTCCATGGTAAAAGATACTTCTCTGGCAGCCAATATTACGGTTGCGGAGATGTTTATGGCAACACAGAAAATCGTGGCAAGAACATATGAACCGCTGGCGTTGTATCTGGAAGTCGGATTTATTTATCTGATGTTCTGTACGGTTTTGACAAAGCTACAGAATATCGGAGAAAAAAAGCTTGCTTTCTATGGAAAGAAAGGACGGTAATATGTTAAGTGTTAAACAGGTAAAAAAGAATTTTGACGGGGTAGAGATTTTAAAAGGTGTAGACCTTCAGGTGGAAAAAGGTGATGTTGTTGCCATTTTAGGACCGAGCGGCGCAGGCAAGACGACGCTGCTTCGCTGCATCAATTTTTTGGAAAAGGCAGACAGCGGCGAATTGATTTTTGATGGTGAAAAAATAGAATTTGCGAAAGCCTCCAAAAAAGAAATTGCTGCAATCCGTAAAAAAACAGCGTTTGTATTTCAGGGCTTTAATTTATTTGCAAATAAGACAGCATTGGAAAATGTGACAGAAGGGCTTATTATTGCAAGAAAAATGCCAAAAGAAAAAGCCGTAAGGATTGGAAAAGCTGCACTTGATAAAGTAGGACTTTCCGAGCGTTACAACTATTATCCGGATCAGCTGTCCGGAGGACAGCAGCAGAGGGTGGCGATTGCGAGAGCAATTGCGACAGAGCCGGAAATAATTTATTTTGATGAACCGACATCTGCGTTAGACCCGGAACTGACAGGGGAAGTGTTAGAGGTTATGAAAAACCTTGCATCGGAAGGCAGAACGATGTTAGTTGTGACACATGAGATTAAGTTCGCAAGAAATGTATCCACAAAAGTCGTGTTCATGGAGCAGGGACAGGTTGTGGAAGCCGGTGAGACAAAACAGGTTTTTGAACAGCCGAAGGAAGCGCGGACAAGAGAATTTTTACA
>CAKRCJ010000220.1 GCA_934307185.1 uncultured Roseburia sp. | reverse complement strand
ATATTAAGTCCTTCTTCAAAGTCAACCTCTGTCTCATCAATTAATGCCAGGTTTTTTACATGTAGATTTTGTAACATCTATTCTCCTTCTACTCTCCCCAAAAGTATAAGTTCTATTCTTCTACAAGTCTGCGCAGCCGCCCCATCACAGAAACCGTGTCTTCCACACTGCGTACTGCGCACATAATCGTATCATCACCGGCAATACAGCCAACAATTTCATGTAAATGCATCGCATCTAAGGCTGCTGCGACTGCCATCGCCATACCGGATACTGTCTTTATCACCAGAATATTCTGTGCCATATCCATGGAAACAAAACCGTCATGAAATACACGGGTATATTTTTCTGAAAGGTCCTCATTACTGTCAGTGAGAGCAACATATTTTTGTTTTCCATTGCTCATTGCGACTTTCGTGAGCTTTAACTCACGGATATCCCTTGACACTGTTGCCTGCGTTACCTGATATCCCTCTTTCTGCAGGTAATCGGATAATTCTTCCTGTGTTTCAATTTCATGTTTTTTTATTAATTCCAACATCTTTGCCTGACGTTTTGTTTTCATTCTGTGCACAATCCTCCTTAGGTATAGGTTTCCATTTTTTTACGTAAAATTTCCAAAAAGCTCATATTATTCAGCTTACAGATTTTTGTTGTTGGAGCTGCTTTTTTTACAATGAATTTATCTCCCACTTCCAGACCGACTGCGTTATCACCATCAAAACTGACCTCCACTGTCTCATCCTTTTGGGAACGTCTTTTTCCAATCTCTATCATCACCTCATCGTCTGCACCAACCACAATACTTCTGGAATTTAAGTTATGTGCATTGATTGGTGTAATCAGTATCATCTTTGCCTTCGGGTCCACAATTGGTCCTCCCGCTGACATATTATAACCTGTGGAACCAGTCGGTGTCGAAATAATAATTCCGTCAGCACGGAAAGTATTCAAATATTCTCCATTCACAGAAACAATAAGGTTTACAACAGACAGCGCTCCTGTCCGGTGGATTACAATATCATTTAACGCCACCTTTTCTTCCATCTTATCGCCATGCTTAATTCCATGTCCGGTTAACATCATGCGCTCTTCCACGACATAATGCTGTTCCATCAGCTGGTCAATTGCAGAAAAGACGTTAGACTCTTCTAATTCACACAAGTACCCAAGCGTTCCAAGATTAACACCAATTAACACCAGATTATTATTTACAAGTTTTGATGCTGCCCGGATTAATGTTCCATCCCCGCCAAGTACTAAGACACATTCTGTATCCGGTGCAATATCTTCCGTGCCTGGTGCCGCATGCTTTGCATCATCCCCGGTACTTGTAAAAACGTTGCAGCTTCCACCTTTTTTTTGAATATATGTCTGTATTTCCTTTGTAAGCCTTAAATCTATATCTTTATATAAATTGGTAATAATCAAAAAATTTTTCATGCTATTTGTCCAATTCTCCATGTGCTGCGTCCACGACTGCATGAATGTCTACTGTCTCGTCCATTTTGCCTTCTGCTTCTTTTCTGATATAAACCAGATATTCAATATTTCCTTCCGGTCCTTTTATCGGCGAATATTCCAGATTTAAAATATGAAATCCGATGGAAACGGCAAAATCAATTACTTTCACAATAACCTCTTCATGCACTGCCTTGTCTCTGACAACACCTTTTTTTCCAACCTTTTCTCTGCCAGCCTCAAACTGTGGTTTGATAAGGCATACCATCTCCCCATTGTCATTTAACAGCTCTCTCGCCGGTCCTAACACTTTTGTCAATGAAATAAAAGAAACATCCACTGATGCAAAATCTAAGCGGTCTTCAATATCCTCCGGTGTCACATAACGTATGTTTGTCTTTTCCATGCATACAACACGCTCATCCTGGCGAAGCTTCCATGCAAACTGTCCGTACCCGACATCAACCGCATATACTTTCACAGCTCCATTCTGTAACATGCAGTCTGTAAAGCCGCCTGTGGATGCACCGATATCCATACAGATTTTTCCGTCTAAAGAAATGCCAAAATGTGTCATCGCCTTCTCTAACTTCAGTCCTCCACGGCTGACATATTTTAATGTATTCCCTTTTACTTCAATCTTTGCGTTCTCATCAAATGTGGAGCCTGCTTTGTCTTCACGGTTATTATCTACAAATACATTACCCTCCATAATCATTGCCTTTGCTTTTTCCCTTGATGGGGCAAGTCCCTTATTTACCAGTAAAATGTCTAATCTTTCTTTCATTATTCCTGTTCTTTCTTTATCCAACCTATTTTTCTTAATTGTCTAATTCCTGCATTTGTTTTATAATACGACAGACAATTGTATCTTTGTCAAGCCCGACTTCTTTTCTTAAAATATCTACATTTCCATGTTCTACATATTCATTCGGAATTGCTATATTCAATGTCTGAACCGTCTGCCCATGTCCATTATTATAAAACTCTGTAACATGTTCGCCAAAACCGCCGTTAATCACATTCTCTTCCATCGTTACAATCAGCCTGTGATTTTGCACCACTTCCTGCAAAGTATCTTCATCCAAAGGTCTGGCAAAGCGTGCATTAATAAGACTGCAGGAATATCCTCTATTCTTTAACTCATGATAAACATCCACTGCCGTTTTTACCATTGAGCCAAGTGCAAATAGGGCAATATCAGACTCCCGGTATATCCACTCACTTTTTCCGTAACTAACCGGCGCCCGGTATTCCTTTAGCCCATCATATGCCTCTCCTCTTGGATACCGCACCGCAATCGGTGCTTCAAAATTCACTGCATATTTTATCATATCGGAAAGCTCCCATTTATTCTTTGGCGCCATAATCGTCATATTCGGTATGGAAGATAAATAGGAAATATCAAATATTCCCTGATGTGTCTCTCCGTCACTTCCCACTAAGCCTGCCCGGTCAATTGCAAATACCACCGGAAGATTTTGAATACAGACATCATGAAGTATCTGGTCATATGCTCTCTGTAAAAAAGAGGAATACACTGCAAAAATTGGTTTTAAGCCAGCCGCCGCAAGACCTGCGGCAAATGTCACTGCATGCTGTTCTGCAATTCCCACATCAAAAAACCTGTCCGGGAACATATTATGAAAACGTTTTAATCCAGTTCCATCCGTCATTGCAGCCGTTATCGCCACAACTTTTTCATCCCTGTCTCCTAATTTCCGCATAACGGTCGAGAAAATATCGGTATAGTTTGCTTTTACTCTTGGATTTTTCGGAAGTCCGGTCTCAATATCAAACGGCTCTGTACCATGAAACCTTGCCGGATGTCTCTCTGCCGGAGCATATCCTGCCCCTTTATGCGTAATCACATGGACAAGCACCGGACCATCAATGTTTGATGCTTCTTTTAAGAGCTTTACCATTCCATGTAAATCGCCGCCATCAACCGGTCCCAAGTAAACAATTCCCATCTCTTCAAAAAACATTCCAGGAATTAAAAGCTGTTTAATTCCGCTTTTCGTTTTCCTGATTTTAGATACCATTTTTTCACCATATGGCATTTTATTTAAGGAATTTAACACATTTAATTTTAAATCCAGATAAGCATCTGCGGTCCGAAAACCTGCAAGATAAGTTGACAGTCCGCCTACATTTTCAGAAATGGACATATTATTGTCATTTAAAACAATAATAAAATTGGACTTTACTCTTGCCGCATTATTCAGTGCCTCAAATGCCATGCCACCGGTTAACGCACCATCCCCGATGACAGAGACTACTTTATAGTCCTCACCTGTTATCTCCCGCGCCAGTGCATAACCTAGTCCTGCTGAAATAGAGGTGGAGCTGTGTCCTGTGTCAAAGCTGTCACAGGCACTTTCTTTCCGCTTTGGGAAACCGCTCATTCCGCCATATTTCCGCAAGCCATCAAAGCCTTCTTTTCGTCCGGTAAGAAGCTTATGTGTGTAAGACTGATGCCCTACATCCCATATAATTTTGTCTTTTGGCAAGTCAAGGGCAAGGTGAAGCGCCATCGTAAGTTCCACGACTCCCAGATTTGACGCTAAATGTCCTCCTGTAACAGAAATCTTTTCAATTAAAAACTCCCTGATTTCAGATGCCAGAATTTTAAGTTCCTCATCTGAAAGTTCTTTTATGTCATTTGCTTTTTTTATCTTCTCTAATACCATATATGGTACCTCAACTTTTCGTTTCTTAAGTTACAGCCATAAATTATATCACAGCCTGAAATTATTCTATTTTTCCCTGGATATCAAATAAACGAGCAATTCATTCAAAAATTCATTTTTTACGACCAGAGAGTCCATCCGTGCCACTGCACTTTTGGTATATCGGGCAACGTCTTCCCGTGCCCTGTCTAAGCCTTCAAATGTTACGTAGGTAGCTTTATGGTTCTTCTCATCACTGCCGATTGGTTTACCTAACACTTCTAACGTGGATGTGACATCTAAAATGTCATCCTG
>CAKRCJ010000219.1 GCA_934307185.1 uncultured Roseburia sp. | reverse complement strand
GCCTTATACTGGCTATTATTACAGCCAAATGGAAAAATGGGAATACATTCATTTTTACATTTATTATCGCAAACCATAGATGGATTTAAGTACTTTGCTAACGCTACATCTTTGCCTATAAAAGAAATTTTTTCAAACTTTTTTCAAGCAGTTTTTCGCCTGTATTTTCATTTTTAATATCGCTTAACTTTGCAATTTGTTTTATATACTCAAATACACTTGCAGACTGCTCCTACGTAAAGCATAAGCTTTTATATATTTGTAGTTTATTTTATTATAATACAGTATTTTTATAAATAATGGAAGTCCTATTATTTTTATATTGCCATTTACACTCTGTCATGTTATTATAAACATACTTCACGGACAGTTCCGTCCGTAGTCTTCTTAAAAATCTGACGTTTCGTCACTTTTTCAGAAAAAATCATTTCATATCTACTACAAGGAGGATTTGCCTATGGCACAACAAAAAATAACCTATACCCTTGCCGACATTCTCGGTACACCAATTTCCGAACAGGAAGCCTTGGATTTCATCCGTCAAAATACGGACGAGCATTCCTTCCGCACTTTTAATCTCATGAACACTGCTTACCGCGATAAGCTACTGCATTTTATTATGGGAGAAAACGGTCTTGCCATTACTTATGATTCCGTTTTCAAACATGTCATGATGCCAGGCGGCACAACGGAGCGGTTAGAACATTTCTTATCTGCCATTTTAGGTGAACCGGTCCAGATTAAACAGGTCTTATCAAGAGAAGGCAGCCAGATTGCAGAAACCGGCTCTTTCATCATTGCAGATATTATTGTCAGTACTAAAAACGGTTCCATCATGAATGTAAAAATTCAGAAAATCGGCTACGATTTTCCCGGTGAACGCGCCAGCTGCTATACCGCCGACATGATTATGCGCCAGTATAATTATCTCAAAAATAAAAATGAACGCTTTACCTATCGTGACATGAAACCGGTCTATCTCATCGTTTTTATGGAAAAAAGTCCCGCTCCCTTCCGTCAGTCCAGTCATTATATTCATAACAGACATTCTTCTTTTGATACCGGTCTTAATCTAAATCTGCTTGATAACATTTCTTTCATTTCCCTTGACACCTTCCGCTCTGTAGTTCACAATATAACTACAGAACAGGACGCATGGTTAAAATTCCTTACCATATCCGACCCGGATGAAATCGTTGAATTTGTCAATGATTTTCCCGAATTTCTTCCATGCTACCATGATTTGATTTCATTTCGTAAAAATCCAAAGGAGTTGATTACAATGTTTTCAGAAGCGCTTAGGGAATTAGACCGAAATACGGAAAAATATATGGTGGAGCAGCTGCATAATCAGGTGGTTGAGTTGAAAAATATAGTTGCTGAAAATCAGGAATTGCTTTCTAAAACTCAAGCAATGCTTTCCGAAAAAGATGCTGAAATTGCTACATTAAAGAAACTATTAGCTGAAAAGTAATTATTTTCAAAATATAGTAAATATTAAAAACTTTACTCTTTATTATTCTTGTAGTTTGCTTTATGATAATACAGGACTTCCCAAATGGGAAGTCCTATTATTTTTATTTTTTAATTTATGCTTAATTCCAGCTATAGTTTTCCGTATATAAAATATGCCACTCATCAATTGTAGTAAGTTCCGTATAAGCATTCTTTATATCTTCTGAAAGCTTCTGTAAATCTTCATCCCTGATTGCCATAATATTTTTAGCATCCACATGCGTGTCCATGGAAGAACCCCATGTATTAAATCCTATGGAACCGTTTTCTTCATTTACCCGGGCAAATTGCACATTCTTATTAATATCAATTGCACCCATCTGCCTAGCAGTAACACCGTCTGCAACAATGATATTACTTACATCTCTTTCCTCTGCCTGTTCCAATGTAAGATTAATCACACCTTCATTCAGCCAGTTTTCCCCCGCAAGCTTTCCAAATCCGCTCACATCAATCACAACGATTCCGGCTGCAATGCAGAAAAGCAATGCATTTTTCTTCCACTTTCGAATTGCTCCCCAGTTTTTTGACAAAAACATTACATCAATTGTAATCAGCAGAATACTCCACACAATATGGTATCTATACTCAAAAACAATTGATCCGTAAGTTGTATTGGTATAAAGAAAAACAAGCATATTAACACCAAGAAGGAAAGAAAACCGAACCATAAAATTTCTGCGTTTTTCTTCCATCTTACGAATACTCTTAAAAGCTGCAATTCCTAACCCTAAAATCACGCAGCTTACAACAAATCTTGCAAAAAGTCCTATTCCTTCTGCAGAAATAATCTCTATATCATAATTCGGCAGACCACCAAACAATGCAATAGCCCCGGTAAAACACGACCAGATATTATTTGCAAACTCTGTTTCTTTAATAATGTTCATATTTCCGCGGTTTGTTGTAATATGCATTGCTCCGCGAAGTACAAATGCCATGCATCCAACCGCCATACTAAAAACTGCAATTCTTAAGTTTCTGTCTTTCCAGTCAATTTTTTCTTTCGTTAAAATTACAAAACCTTCATATAAAACAACCGGTGCAAGCAGAATAATCAAAAGATAATTCCCGGCTGATAAAACTGTAAATGTAATGTAAAATTCACATACTGCAAGTTCAACCCACTGTCTTGCTTTAAACTTCTCTTTGTAAGTTAAAAGCATGAATAATAGAACAGCGGATGTTGCCCTGAACTCATACTGACCTACTGAAAGGAACAGCATATTGTCCCAGGAAAGCTGTCCTGCCTGATATGGTAAAAACACAAGCAGTATTCCAAAAATACGAAATTCATATGTAACATCAAGGTTCTTTAACAAATGATAAATTCCATATGCAAGTATACTGTCTAAAACCAGATGTGCAATTGCCGCACCTAGTCCGTAATTTCCCGTCAATATATAAATCGGTGCCGCAAAAAATGAGGCACAATCAATTTCCATTGATGTAGTGTATCCAAAATTTTCCAAAAAGATTGTTCTGTTCCGCCACATTTCTACTGCATGACGCACTGCCATTGCTGCATCATAATCCAATATTTTTTCAGCTTTGAAATAATTGGTACAGAAAATCAAAACAAACTGTATTGCTAATGCAGCTGTCAGTAAATACTTCGAATACTCCTTTTTTGTCATCTGTTTTTTCATTTTATCCGTTCTAACTCCTTCATATTACTTTCCGAAACAATATAATGTGGTCTTTTCTTCACTTCCATGTAGGTTTTGGCGATATATTGTCCCATAATCCCCATACAAAACAGTTGAACTCCACCTATAAATGTAATAATACATACCATAGATGCCCATCCACTCACCGGGTCTCCGAAAATCATCTTCCTTATTATAATGAAAATAATTGCAATAAAAGAAACAACTGTCATAAACATCCCAAACCAGGAAGAAATAGCAAGCGGTGCCTGTGAAAAATTTATAATTCCGTCAATTGCATACTTAAACAACTTCCAGAAATTCCATTTTGTCTCACCTGCAACACGATTTATATTCTCATATGGAAGCCAGTATGTTTTAAAACCTATCCATCCGAAAATTCCTTTGGAAAAACGGTTATATTCTCCCATTTCCACAATTGCGTCTACCATCTCACGTCTCATCAGCCTGAAATCTCTGGCTCCGTCTACAATATCCGCATCTGATATTTTATTAATAATCTGATAAAATTTCTTCGCAAACCAGCTTCTGATTGGAGGCTCACCTTTTCTCGTAGAACGGCAGGTTGCAACACTGTCATACTCTCCATCTTTTAACTTATCTAACATTTGTGGAAGTAAGGACGGCGGATCCTGCATATCAGCATCCATGACTGCCACATAATCTCCTGATACATTGCAAAATCCTGCATACATTGCTGCTTCTTTCCCAAAATTTCTGGAAAACGAAAGATATTTTACATTGGAATCCTGCTCTGCCATATCTTTTAAGATATGTAATGTTTTATCTTTTGAGCCATCATTTACAAATAAAAATTCATGCTCACATTCCATTGTATCCAAAACTTTCTTTGCCTCCGTATAAAAAATAGGCAATGATTCTTCCTCATTATAGCAGGGAATAATTAATGAAATTTTCATATATTTCTTCTTTCTACATTTTTATAAAATCTATTTCAATTGTCATAAAGTGCCACAAAACCTTTTATAATATACACAATTTCCCCTTGTTTTTCAATATATTTTCTTCATATACACTGATTTTTATATAACAGAAAACCTTTTCCCATACGCTTTTTCATTTACAGAAATTATATATTTTATTCCTATCTGAAATTAAAAGCCATGCGATATAACGTAATTTTTTATTGTCATAGTTTGCTAATATCAAAAGAATATTTCTATTGCCATTTCCACTCTGTCATATTATTATAAACATACTTCACGGACATTCCTGTCCGTAGTCTTCTTAAAAATCTGACGTTTCGTCATTTTTTCAAAA
>CAKRCJ010000218.1 GCA_934307185.1 uncultured Roseburia sp. | reverse complement strand
TATTAAAGCCGCTCTCTTCTGCTACTTTTGCGATTTCTTCCGGATCACCAACAAGAATTGGATGAAGGAAGTTACTTGCAAGAAGTCTGGAAGCTGCCTCTAAGATACGAGGGTCATTTCCCTCTGTAAATACGATTTTTTTCGGGTTCTTTTTTAAGATGTCAATTAACTGACCAAATCCAAACATTTTATTTTCCTCACTTTTCTTTTTGTAAAAAGCTGTGTCTATGTACCGGATATACACAACTTTTCCGGCTTATTGCCGTGACATGCTTTCATTATATAGCAGTTTTTTTGAAATTCAATGTTTGTATTAAAATAAATGCAGTTTTACTTTTTTTCTTCCTCCGCTTCACGCATCGCCTCCTGAAATTCCTTCGATTGTGCGATTTTGATTGCCTTAAAAATATTTGGCACATGATGGTCTTTGTCCGGCTTGGTTGCAAGCATAAAACGGCGGAATAAAAACAGGATACAAATACTGATAACCGCAATCATATCCTCTCCCGCGGTCGTTGTCTGCACAATCATATGTCTTGCAATGACAAAAATAAGCGCCTCAATTATATTTTCCGTATTTGGTTTACATAACATTTTTAAAAATTCGACGCCGACAACAACACCAAGTACCGCATCCAAAAACTCTAAAAATGCCTCTGTGTCCTCCTTGTGCTGCCAAAGCTCTGCAATGCCCGGGAAAACGCCGATTGCAGCAATGCCAATTCCAATGACTACAACAACCGCCATAATCATGTCCATAAGGTCACAGGCATGAAAAAGTGTCTTTCTTACTTTATCCCACATTGTTTTTTCCTCCAGATAATAACAGAAAAGAGTCGTAGTATTACTCTGCGGCTCTTTTACTTGCATGTTCTATTCTCTTAAATATTTTAAATCCGAGCATCGCCCTTCGAATCCAATCCACGGACGTTACCTCCACAGTTAACTCGGTCCAGGCACCCTCACGGCACACAGGAGGTTTTACTTAGGGCTGCTCCATTCCTGACCTGACCCGGTTCGTAAAGTCCTGTTGCGTAAGACCCAAACGTCAACGCCACTTATGGAGGGCTGCTCCGCAGAAAGATAACCCTCAGTTTGATATCACCCCAGCTATAGCGGATTGCTGGTGCAGGGTACCGCTGCCACCCCGGCTGCTCGGAGACTTAAGTATATCCTATAAACCATTGTATTGTCAAGCTTTCCGCGCCTTTTTCTTTTCCCTGAGTTCCCTGAAAAAATCGGAAAGCATTTTTGAGCACTCTTCCTCCATAATTCCCTGTTCTATCTCTACCTGATGATTAAACTGCGCCATCTGCAAAAGATTTAAAACAGAGCCTGCACAGCCTGCTTTCGGATTCATACAGGCGATTACCACTTTTTTCATACGGCTTTGTACAATTGCACCTGCACACATCTGGCACGGCTCAAGCGTCACATACATCGTGCAGTCCTCTAACCGCCAGTCCCCTGTTTTTTTGCTTGCCTTTTTTATCGCGGACAGCTCTGCATGTGCCAACGTATTTCCCTCTGTGTTTCTCCGGTTATAGCCGCGGGCAATGATTTTATCATTCTGCACAATTACACAGCCGATTGGGACTTCGTCTAACGCATAGGCTTTTTTTGCTTCACGGATTGCCGCCTTCATAAATTTTATTTCCTGTTGTGCCGTTGTCATAGACTTTCCTCTCCAAAAAATGTTATAATATACTTTATATATTATATTATAAAATATATTTTGTCGACGGCTTGCGCATCTCCTTTCGCTGCATATGCTATAATAGGTAATTGCGAAACTCATAGAAAAAGTATATTGGATTGTACAAAATAAATAAAAGCATAAGAAGACACTGGGGAGCCCAAAACGAACAAGTTCGTCTGGTTCTTAGCGACCGTATTTTGGTCGCTTAGTACCGCTGCGAGCGACACGTAACGAAAGTGTGTCTTCGATGATTTTATTCATTTTGTACAATCCTAGATAACTAAATTTGAATTTCGCAATTGTTTACATATGCTATAATATATCATTATATGAGGTTTTACTATGTTTAATAAAACGAAATTACCACAAAGTCTCTCTTTTACCTATGAGACTGACCGCTTAATTTTAAAAGTTCTGACACCGGAATACCGGTATAAGGTTCGTGATTTTTTATATCAGAACCGCTTTGTTTTTGAAAAATATGAGCCTTCTGTTCCTGAAAATTATTATACACCCGATTTTCAGCTTGCCTTGTTAAAATACGAATTCCAGCTTGCCCTAAAGCTTTCAACTGTCCGCTTTTATGTTTTTCTTAAAGAAGATCCTGATACAATTATCGGAACCGTCTGTCTGCATAACATAATAAAAATGCCTTATTTTTCAAGTGAAATTGGATATAAATTCGACAATCACTACTGGCACCACGGATATGCAGGGGAAGCGCTGTCTTTTGTGATTTCCCTCGGCTTTGACAATCTTGGACTTCATAAAATATTTGCCCGCTGCATGCCAGACAATACTCCTTCCAGAAAATTGCTGCTTTCAATTGGATTTTCGGAAGAAGGTCTTGAGCATGACTGTACACTGATACAGGGAAAATGGCAGGACCACATACGCTACGCTATCATTAATCACTCATCTAACAAATGATACCAGTATCCGAAATAATTGACAGGTTCCATTCCCCCGTTTTCTTTATATCTGAATTTTTCATCTGCGGTCAGAAATTCCGGGAAGCCAAAAATTGCAGCCATAACCCGTTCCTGCTGCTGGTAAATTCCCGGAACGCCTATTATCCATTTATCTTCCTCAAACCTGCCTAAAATAAAATAATGGTAATTGAAAAAGCCATGAAGTAAAAAACTGTTATTTCCCAGATACCAGTATTTCCGCGGCAGCTCCCTCAAATCCTTTAATTCCACCCGCACACAGGTGACAGTCTCCTCCGCTTCAATTTCAAAGGACGGATAAGTCTGTTTTAATCGTTCCCATGTGTCCTGCCAGCTATATTTCGGAAAAATATTGCGCATCGGCATCTCCGTTACATGAATATCTTCCTTTGACATATTCCCGGCTGCAGCGGTATCCTCTTTGAATGCCTTCTCGTCTGACACATGCCCATTTATCAAAGCATCCCCTTTAAGCTGTGGCGGTTCCCAACGTTTTATGCGCTCTTTTTTTACCTCAATTGCATTTCCTTCCACCCATCTTGTCATATAAACCTGCTCTGCTTCATCCTGAAAAACAAGCCCTTCCATTTGTGCAAATGTATATTCCGATGCCCCAATCTGGTCCGCCTTAATAATCGTTCCGTAATCCCCATTTCTGTTCATAATTCTTACCTCACCCATAGGAAAATAAAGCATTTCCCCTTCTTTTTCCGTAAAGAGTCCCACTTTACAATTTCCGCTCATCATGGAAACACCACGCAGATGTATCTCCATGTGGCATTCTTTTCCTCTTATTTCTATTTTTGCAAATCCTGTATTTATTCCTTTTTTTCCATCTTCATATGCGTATATATATGTAATGAAACGTTTAATCCCAGCCACCTGCTACTCCTGGCATTTATATTGTTGCTATTATATATATTCTTCTTGTTTTGTTTTTATGACTGATTTTCATTAGTATGGCAAAAAAACAGATTGACAGATTTATATTTGTTTGTTATCATGATATCAGTAACAATTACTATTATCAAAAAGGGAGGGTGATTAAAATGCTAAAGTACAGCAGACAACGCGAAGCAATCAAGACTTTCCTTGCCGGCAGGTACGACCACCCGACTGCGGAGACTGTTTATCTAAATATTAAAGAAGAATTTCCAAATATCAGTCTTGGCACTGTATATCGCAATCTTTCCCTGCTCTCTGATATCGGGGAGATACAGAAGCTGTCGACAGGCATTGGTCCGGACCGCTTTGATGGAAATCCTGCTCCACATTATCATTTTATATGCAAAAAATGTGGAAGTGTTCTTGATTTAGCAGTAGAAGGACTTGATCATATCAATGTTCTTGCCAATCAGGGTTTTGACGGCGAGATAGAAGGTCACATTACTTATTTTTATGGAAAATGCGCTAATTGCAAACATTGCAGTTAATTCGCATAAATCCTTATAATTGTGACAAACTATTATCGAAAAACAAATGAAAAAAAGTATTGACAAATAAAATTTTTTCATTTAAAATCAGTAACAGTTACTATTATTAAAAATATTTTAAAAAATTAATTATAAGAAAAGGAGAACAAAATTATGACAAAATGGGTTTGTACAGTATGTGGATATGTTTACGAAGGAGATGCTGCACCGGCTGAATGTCCAGTCTGTCATGTTGGTGCTGACAAGTTCAAAAAAGTAGAAGGTGAACTTACACTTGCAGCAGAGCATGAATATGGTGTATATGGTAAGACAGTAAAAAACAATCCAGAGATCAGTGATGAAGATAAGAAATATATCTTTGATCAGTTAAAAGCAAACTTCGACGGAGA
>CAKRCJ010000217.1 GCA_934307185.1 uncultured Roseburia sp. | reverse complement strand
GTTGTATTTCGTTCTGATTTATCAGATAAGAAATGCAGCCGATGGTTTCTTAGTACCGCTGCGAGCGACACGTAACGCAAGTGTGTCTTCGATGATTTTATTCATTTTGTACAATCATAGATAACTAAATTTGAGTTTCGCAATTACCTATTATGTATTAAGACAATACCGGATTTCTATCTTGTCCTTATCCGGTTTTTCATTTATTTCTTTTGTCATATAATACACAATAACACATTTAAAGGGCAGAACTCAACATTTTTCATATGCTGCAATAGCGGCTCCTAACGCACCCATATACTGCGCATCCTCAACTGCCGTCACTTCAACGGAAAGTTCCCTCGATAATGCATCTAACACACCACCGTTTTGTGCGACACCTCCGCTCATGCAGACCTTCTCTTTCACACCGGCACGTTTCGCAAGTGCTGCTACACGGCTTGCAACCGAATTGCAAATTCCGGCAATTAAATTGCTTAACTCCACGTTTTTCGACAGCTGTGAAATGACCTCCGACTCTGCAAACACGGTACAGGTGCTTGAGATTTTAACCGGTGCATCGGCTTTTCTCGCATATGTTTCAAGCTCCCATACCTTAAGCTGTAAAATATTTGCCATGACATCCAAAAAACGGCCTGTTCCTGCAGCACATTTATCGTTCATAACAAAATTACTGATATTTCCACTCTCACCAAGTGAAATAACCTTTGCATCCTGTCCACCAATATCAATAATCGTGCGGCAGTCCGGGTTTTTGAAAAAAACGCCCTTTGCATGACAGGAAAGCTCACTCATTTCACCATCTGCTTTATCATAGGTATTTCTTCCATAACCGGTTGCCATGACATAGCTTATCTCTTCCCTTATCAGCCCTGCCTGGCTAAGCACCTCCTGATATGCCTCATCCGGTCCTTTCGTTCCGGTTCCAGCCTGGATTAAGGACTTTGCAATTATCTCGTTCCCATCTTTTAATATGACACACTTTGAAGTTGTAGAGCCTATATCTATTCCTAATGTAAACATATTTCTCTTCCTTTTATCATTTTATGCCGTTTTTAAAATCAGCCCAGCAAAAATGCTGAGCTGATAAAAATTACTGTGTTAACCGATACGTTTGCAGCCGGTTGCTTCCCCTGCTGCTATCATTGCATCAATCTGTTCTTTGGAATATCCGAGTTTTGCCAGCACTGTCTCTGTATCTTCGCCTAAGAAGCCTCCTCTGTTGTACTCCGGAAGCTCTGTATCTGCGAACATAACTGGTGTGCGGACCATTGCGCGCTCTTTACCATTCGGGAATTTCACTTTCGTAAGTGCATCTGATCCCCATGCCTGCGGATCCTCTAAAATCTGATCCCAGGTCTGGCAGACAGCATATGGCAAATCTGCTTCATCCATTCTTGCACACATCTCTTTTAATGTATATTTTCCAATTTCTGCATCTAAGACTGCATAAAACTCATCCAGATTATTCTGAAGGTTTACCTGCGGATAAAATCTTGCATCATCAATTAAATCCTCACGTTCAATCACTTTCATGAATAATGGATAATGGAAATCATATCTTGGCATTGCAATCTGTATCCATTTATCATCCTTTGTCTTATGGGACACATTTAACGGATTTGCGATATGCTTTCTGCTGATTGGGAACTGTGTGGAAACATCTCCGTACTGGCTGCACTGTAAATATAAGGAAATATCCCAGAGTGCTGTGTGATACAGGGAAACTGTTACCTGGTCACCCTTTCCTGTCTCTCTTGCGCGGTATAATGCAGCAATAATACCGGAAGCAAGATATAATCCAACCTGATGGTCGCCAAAGCCTGCAATCGGTGTCATCGGCATGGAGTCCACGTCATACATGGTTCCCATTACACCGCCGCGCGCGAAATATGCGGTAAAGTCAAATCCCGGCAAATCCTTGTCCGGTCCTTTTTCACCATATCCACTGACATAACCGAACACCAGTTTTGGATATTTTACTTTTAAGCTTTCATAGTCAAGACCGGCTCTCTTTAAACCATTCTGACGGATATTCGTAATAAAAATGTCGCTCTCTGCAATTAACTTTTCAAGCGCTTCCCTTCCGACTTCTGATTTTGTATTTAAGGTAATACATTTTTTACCTGTATTCTCAAGTGCAAAAGAGGTATCCTCCGCATCTCCATAGGGACGTCCTTCGTTTACTGCTGTGTAACGCAGCGGGTCACCGTTTGGTGACTCTACTTTAATAACGTCTGCCCCCAAATCCGCAAGATATCTCGCACAGCAAGGTCCTGCAATAAATGTTGCCAGCTCTACTACTTTTACCCCTTCTAACGGGCGTTTCATTTCACTCATTTTTTCTTCCTCTCTTACTTTCTATATTCATTTATGCATTCTTTGTATCACATTTTGTTGTAATCGCATGTACTACATACGGTATCATGATAACAGGGAACGTCAGGTATGCAAGAATTCCATATCCCTTCTGTACCAGTGCGAGCAGTCCGAACTGTGCCACACAGAAACCGATGATACATAAAACCAGCGATGTAATAATTACTTTTGCTGTCGGCTTTCCATCCGGGTCATAATTTTTATCAATCATATTGCACACACGCGCCGTTCCTGCCGAAACCATATTTACCGCAGTGGAAACAGAACCTAAAATAATTAAAATAGAAATAATCGGCATTAAAACTTTTCCACCGACTCCGCTCTGGATTAACACGATAACCGGAAGCTCTGCATTCGCATACTCCTCTGTATTAACAATTGCCATCAGTCCGATGGTCGATAAGAAAATCATACCACTGTTTACCACAAAACCAAGAACATAGGTAAATACAGAGTCCTTCGGTTTACTGAGTGCCTCCGCATGCTGCGAATGAATGGCAGGGCTTGACGCAATCTGGAATGCTGCATATACCACCATGCTCCACACCGCAGGTCCGAGCGGCATATGCTGTTGTGCCATTGTTCCGATATTCGCCGAAATTGCATCCCACTGGACAATAATATTCGGTATAAAAACAACCAGAAGACCGACGACTATCAAAATCGACAGCACCGTTGCCACTTTCCGCACGATGGCAGTTCCGTAAATTGACACAATAAAAATAAAGATACCGATAACCGCCGTACATACAATATATGGAATTCCGGTCAGTGTTGCAAGTGTCGTACCACCGGTTGAAAAAGCAACCGCCGGAACTACAAGCAGTACAAATATGTAAACGATTTCAAACAGGTTTGAAAATACAGGTGCATATTTTCCATAAAATGCATCGTTAAAGCTCCGATAATCATAGGTCTTATGCTTTCTGCAATAATATGCAATGTACATATTATAAACTGCACAGATTGCCTGAGCCCCCACAACCGTCCACAGACAGTAAATTCCGTAGTCCATAAAATAGCTTTTTAACTGTGCCCCGGATGCAAATCCGCCGCCGAACTGTGTCGTAAACCAGACAAACGAAATACCGAAGGCTGCCGCCAAGTAACCTTTTTTCTGTTTGTTCTCTCCCATTTTCAAACTCCCTCCAAAAAATAATCTTCCTATAAGATATCCTTAAATGTCTCAATCATTGTACGTACCTGCTCGTAGTTTTCCATCTGACGATCCACCTCTACAAGAATAATCGGAAGATTTTCCGCCTCACATGCCTTTTTAATTAATGGATAATCGAACTCCTCCGGGTCGCAGAACTTTGTCAGCACTAAAATAACACCTTTTGCATCTGCTGCCTTTGCATCCTCTACGATACGCTGCACACGCTTTTTCTCCACATCATAAAGTACAGAGCAGTTGTCCATCGCTGCAAACTTCTCAGCAAGACTATCTAATGCACTCTCTGCCTCTGGTGCATCGGTGCGGTACTGTCTGCTCTCTGCTGCAATATCATCACATACAATCTGAAGTCCGTTGTCATCAAAAATCTGAAGTAATGACGGGCTGTCTGCTAAAATACCACTTGTCATGACTTTGATTTTTTTGCCGGATGGTTCTTCACTGTTTAATGCTTCTATCAATTCTTTTACAAGCGTAGTGTGTTCCTCTTTTAACATAAAGTATGCACTCTTAAATACATCACTTCTCTCTGCTGCTGATACCTCAGGGTGTCTCTGACAGACTTTTGCAAATTCACGCATTACCTCGTTGTGTGCATTGTACACCTCAATTGATTTTGCAAGTGCCGCATCGTCAAACTTTGTGCCACATGCTTTTTCCAAATCCGCAATCACACGCTCATAACCTGCTTTTGTATATGCTTTTCCAAAATCCGGTTTACGGTTCTGTGGATAAGTCATCGGAATAAAAGGAATAGAAGGAACAGCATATTTCCAGTTCTCTCCCAGTACCTTTAAGCTGTCACAGAGACTTGGAATTACAATTGCAGAAACTCCCTCATACGTTCCGTTCATACCAAGCTCTAAAATACCCTGCATTACAGAACAGATAAATGCAGGAAAATATTTTTTTGCTTCATTTAACTGAATATCGGCTCCCCATGCTCCCATCGGAACCATTCCCATTGAATGGATGATTTCCTCCGGTGTATATACC
>CAKRCJ010000216.1 GCA_934307185.1 uncultured Roseburia sp. | reverse complement strand
CTGCTTACCTATTTCCGCTCCGCCTGTACCATTGCAATCGGCATGTGCTTTAAGGCGGGAATTGCAGCGGAGATTATCGGTATCCCGAAAGGCTCCATTGGAGAAAACCTTTACAATGCCAAAATTTATCTTGAGACACCGGAATTATTTGCGTGGACATTTGTAATCATCGCAGTCAGCGTGCTTTTTGAAAAAATATTCCAGCTGCTTTTACGTCTTGTATCCTGCCGGCTTGGAAAAATATAAGGAGTGGTCAAATGGATATCAGAGTGGAAAATCTTTGTAAATCATATGGAAACAATCAGGTATTAGACCAGTTTTCCTGTGTTTTTAAAGAAAAGAAAACAACTTGTATTATGGGAAAATCCGGCGTTGGAAAAACAACGCTTTTGTCCATCCTTCTGGGTATGGAAAAAGCAGACAGCGGAACCATTGACGGCTTGCAAGGGAAAAAAATCAGCGCCGTATTTCAGGAAAACCGTCTTTTCGAAAATCTTGACGCAGTGACGAATATCCGTATTACAACCGGAAAAACAAAAGAGGAGATAATACCTCTCTTAAAGAAAATGGATTTGCCGGAAGCAGACGAAAAACCAGTCCGGGAATATAGTGGTGGAATGAAACGCAGGGCTGCAATCGCAAGAGCACTCCTTGCTGATTATGATTTGCTGCTTATGGATGAACCATTAAAAGGATTAGATGAAGCGACAAAAAATAAAGTAGCGGAAGTCATAAAGAGAAAAACGTTTGACAAAACGGTTATTTTTGTGACACACGAAAAAAGTGAGTGTGAATTCTTTGGGGCGGAGTGTATTCACATTTAACCAGAGTGTAATGAAAATAAATGACGCTGCCACATTGTTAGGCTGTGTTATGGATTTGAAAAGACTTTTTTATTCCAATTAGGTTTGCGACAAGTCTTTTCAAATCCATGCCGGCAGGTAGTGAGGTGGCAGCTGGTTTCCATTAAAATCCGGCGAGTGCCTAGCACCGGCGTTTCAAACTATTAAAGGATTGCACAACGCATAGGAACAGTGGGGAAAAGTGACAGAATTGCCAATTTCTAGATTGCGCCACAAAGACCTTAAACCGGAGTTAGATAACGTAGATTTGCAGATTTTGCAGCTATCGTTCACAGTCTAGATTGCGACAGCAGGAAAGAAATTGTAAAATTTCTTTCCTGCTGCCGCTCGTTACCTTAAGACGATAGCCGCAAAATGTGCTGCATTACGCTACCTAAATTCCGGTTTAAAATGTTAAATTACTTGTCTGCAAAGTGAATATATGATATTCTGATAAAAAGCATATTTCGAACAAGTTCTATGGCGTAAGCCATTATCTTAATTCTTCATTCATTTCAGAAATCCATGCTTTTAAATCCAATCAACTAATTTAAGAGCAGGAGACTGAAAGGAAGCCTCCTGCGCAAGGAGGAAAAGAATATGAGAGACACAAACACTGCAGCTGTCAACAGAAACTATAAGGATACTGTTTTTGAATGCTATTTTCAGATAAGAAAAATCTGTTGTCGCTTTATAATGCAGTAAATGGACGAAGCTACGAGAACCCCGATGAACTGGAAATTGTAACACTGGATAATGCAATTTATATGGGGATGAAAAATCGTTATATGTATCCAGCATTGTAAAAATCCCGGCACCACAGTTTATCGTATTTTATAACGGAACGAGGAAATCAGCCGAAAAACAGGAATTAAGGCTATCGCAGATGTATGAGAATTTCGCAGGCGAACCGGCATTAGAACTGGTTGTGACGATGTTCAATATAAATGAGGGATATAATAAAGAACTTATGAAGCAGTGTAAAATATTAGAAGAATATGCGAAATACGTTGCAAAAGTCCGGAAATATGCGCAGGATATGAAGCAGAAAAATATTTAAAATCTTTCAAAAAAGTAAAACTAAAAGCGTAGTTCAAAAACAACCTGTGGAATACACAGAAATAAAGTAAAAAGGGCAAAGATGTGTAGAAGCATCTTCGCCCTGCGTTTTATTTTTCATTAATTTTAGAATTCATATTTCAGTAAATTTTATTTCACTTTGCGCAGTACCAATAAAAATCGATGAATTTGTCCTTCGACACAGCCGTTTTGCTCTAAAAGCTGTTGTGCATACAGTAATCTGTTTTTACAATTATCTACAGAGAAATTGGGGAATTCCCACTCTATAATATGTGCAAACCAGACGAGTGCACCAATATCAAAAAATTTGATTGGTCTGAAGCATTCTTGTGCATCCAGAATATCAAACCCCGTATCACAAAACTGTTTGCTGACGATATCGAGATATTGTTCTGGGAATGGAAGTTCTGTTTTACCTAAGAGAAGTTCCACTAATTCGCGGTCGTTTTCAGCACCAACCTGTTCGGTGATAAAAATTCCACCACATTTCAAAACACGATGTATTTCCTTGACATTAAAATCGCCGTGACGATTAATCACGATGTCAAATTCATCATCACCAAATGGCAGAGTATCTTTTCCATCGCCCGCACGAAAATCAATCCCAAGAGGAAGCAGGGTTTCTCTGCATAACTGAATATTTGGGGGATAGGCTTCGGTTGCACTTGTTTTTTCATAAGGATGATGGAGGGATAATAAAAATTCGCCACCACCAGTATCAATATCTAACAGTTTCATTTCCGGTTTTAAGTAATCCAGTATGATGTGCTGATAATTCCAAGGCAGGTCTGTTTCTTCCGTATATCTTCCTTCAATATGCGAAAAATCCCATCCGTGGATATGTGCAACACTTTCTTCTTTTTTCCAAATGTTTATCCATTCATTTTCTTTCATTGTAACTACTCCTATTTTGAATATTTTTGTTTTATCTATCCATGATAGGTGCAGCCAACTGACAACATCAAAAAATAAGCTCGATACAATCTGTTGCCAGATTTACAACTGCACCGAGTAGTTACTTCGAATAAATCTCATTGTGTGAGTTCACCGCCTTTCGAATTACTCTGTATTAGTTTATCATTTTTTTGTAAAAAAGAAAAGTATCCTTAGGACGGATTTATTACATTAAAACGTAGTCTGAAAATCTGCAAAATGGTACTTTGGATACAATTCAGAGTTATAGTCAGCAAATAAAGTATATGATAATATTGGTGACTGGTAAAAAAATTGAGCCAATTGTTCATCCCTTGGCATCAATGGATGAAATGAATGAATGGAGTCAAAAATATATTGGTCAGGATTTTAATAGCAATGAGATGAGAAAACTCTTAATCAGAGCGACTTTTCAGCAAGCCAGAGAAGATGGAGTAACTGTGCTTGAAATTGGCGAGGACGTCTGGGGATTAAATGAATTTTTTCATAATGATATTGATGAGCTGGTGAATGCTTTTACAAGTGCTCAAAAAGAAATTGCTCCCGATATAGAAGTAAGGCTCCAAATTGGGTTATAAAGACATTGTCCTATCAGTTATCTGGAAGAGTGTTTATCTCATTTCTGGGGAAATAAAAATTTTTATTCGATTGATTTGTATGGGGATGAATTAGCACAAACTATTGAAAATTTTAAAGGGATTTATCGGCGGGCAAAAAAAGAAGGATTAAGGCTGAAAGCACATGTTGGGGAATGGGGCACTGCGAAAGACGTAAGAACAGCAGTAGAAGAATTAGAACTCGACGAGGTTCAACATGGCATAGCGGCAGCTAGTGACGAAACAGTAATTCGCTTTTTGGCAGATAACAAAATCAGATTAAATATTACACCAACAAGTAACATTTTACTTGGGAGGGTTGCAGATATGTCCGTGCATCCGATTGGAAAACTGTATCGTAGTGGTGTTGATGTTACTATAAATACGGATGATGTATTAATCTTTGACTCAGATGTATCCAAAGAATATCTGAGGCTTTATGAGTCTCAGTGCTTAACAGCAGAAGAATTGGAAAATATAAGAAAAAATGGACTAAAACCTATCAGTATATAGGCAATTTTAACCGGAGTTTAATGAAAAAATATATGACGCTGCCACATTGTTGGGTTGTGTTATGGATTTGAAAAGACTTTTTTCAGGAGTCTGCTACGAATAAAAAATGCAGGGATGGCATGAAAATTCCATTGCCCAGGACATTACGATAAGCCTCAAAAAGCAAGAAAAATGGAAGCAGTGGCTTCCATTTTTCTTAGAGTCTTATCTTCATTGGGCAGAGGAATTTTCATGCCACCCTGCGTTTTTTATTCCAATCAGGTTTGCGAGAAGTCTTTTCAAATCCATCTCGGCAGGTAACGAAGGTGGCAGCTGTATTTCATTAAACCCCAAAGCACCACCCCTCGGAATTTAGATAACGTAAATTCACAGATTTTGTGGCTGCATCACATAGTCTGAATTAGTTGAAAAGTACCTGCCCTGTAATTAATTTTCTTCTGCACCATGGAGATAAGACTTTGACAAATCATAAAATGCAGCCTGAAAATCTGTGGCACAAAGACCTTAAACCGGATTTAGATAACGTAGATTTGCAGATTTTGTGGCTATCGTTCACAGCATAAATTGCGGCAGCAGGAAAGGAATTTTACAATTTATCAATAAACTACGGAAAAAGAAAACAGACCAGAGCAAAT
>CAKRCJ010000215.1 GCA_934307185.1 uncultured Roseburia sp. | reverse complement strand
CTTGCTTCCGGTATAAAATTCAATGCTATGGATATTTTTCATGTCTGTTCACCTGCACATCTGGGATTTTGTATCTGGTTTATGGATTAAATATATGGGAATAGCTCGGTAATTGTCAATCATATGCAGCAAAAAAGAAGAGGAATTATTCCTCTTCTTTTGGCGTCGGTTTTTTAATATAAATTTTTTCAATTCTGTTTTTATCCATCTGTTCGACACGGAGAAGAATATCATCATCTGTAATGATAATTTCATTTTTTTCCGGAAGATGGTCTAAAAGTCCAATCAGATAACCACCGATGGTATCGTAATCGTCAGACTCAAAGTTTAAATCGAGTTTTTCACAGATGTCCTCAAGATTGGCGGAGCCAAGTACAATATATTCGCGGTCATTTAACGGAATAATCGGGTCTTCCTCATCGGTATCGTATTCGTCACGGATTTCACCAACAATCTCCTCCAAAAGGTCTTCTAAAGTAATAAGACCAGCAGTTGCGCCATATTCATCAAGCACGATTGCAAGTGAAATGGAAGACTTACGCATTTCCATAAAAAGCTCTGCTGTATTCTTATGTTCATAAGTAAAGTATGGCTCCCGCATAATGTCGCGAATGGAAAAATGATCTTTGTCCTCGTAAAGCAGCAAATCCTTCATGTTAATGATGCCAACGACGTTATCGGTCGTATCTTTATAAACCGGAAGTCTTGTAAATTTATCCTCTTTGAAAATCTCAATCAGTTCATCATAGGTACAGTCAATGCTTGCAAATGTCATATCAATTCTTGGAACCATGACTTCTTTTGCCTGGGCATCTCCAAAATCAAAAACATTATTAATCATTTCGTGTTCTTCTGACTCAATGACTCCGGTTTCTTTGCCGACATCAACAATCGTTCTTAATTCTTCCTCTGTCATAGCCTTATTATTGGCATTCGGGTCAATCCGTAAAAGAAATAAAAAGCCGATAGAAAGTTTGTTTAAGATAAAAATGACCGGAGTTAAAATTTTCATAAGTACATAGATGACATTGCAGTAGGCAAGTGCAATCTTATCTGCATTGATGGTAGCAATCGTTTTTGGAGAAATCTCACCGAAAATTAAAATTAACAATGTCAAAATTCCGGTTGCAATTCCTGCACCTACGCTTCCCCAGATGTTAATCGCAAGAGAAGTTGCGATAGAGGAGGCGGAAAGGTTAACGATATTATTGCCGATTAAGATAGCACTTAACATTTTACCAGAGTCATCTGTAATGCTAAGTACGCGTGCCGCTCTCTTATTGCCATCTTCTGCAAGGGAACGCATACGAATGCGGTTCGCAGTTGTAAGCGATGTCTCAGCAGAGGAAAAGAATGCGGATAGTAAAAGCAGGATTACTAAAAAAGTAATCTGAAATATGGAACCAGTGTCCAAATATGTTCACCTCGTCTGTAATAATAAATTTCCCGGCACCTGTAGCAGATGCCGGAATATGATACAAATACTATTATATAAGAAATGGATACTATTCGTCAATACTGTAGTTTGGAGCTTCCTTTGTAATATGAATGTCATGAGGATGGCTTTCACGTAAGGCAGCAGCAGAGATTTTAACAAACTGGCTTTTTTCTTTCAGGTCTTCGATAGTCGGGCAGCCACAGTAACCCATACCGGAACGGATACCGCCAATCATCTGGAATACAGTGTCTTCCAATGTTCCTTTGTAAGCAACACGGCCTTCCACACCTTCCGGAACTAATTTCTTTGCACCCTCCTGGAAGTAACGGTCTTTGCTTCCGTTTTCCATAGCGGCAAGGGAACCCATTCCACGGTAAACCTTGTATTTTCTGCCCTGATATAATTCGTAAGTACCAGGAGCCTCATCACAGCCTGCAAAAAGACTTCCCATCATGCAGACGTTTGCACCGGCAGCGAGAGCTTTTGTCATATCTCCAGAGTATTTGATACCACCGTCAGCAATAATCGGAATACCATATTCTTTTGCAACCGCATAGCAGTCCATGACAGCAGTAATCTGAGGAACACCGATACCGGCAACAATACGTGTGGTACAGATAGAACCAGGTCCGATACCGACTTTTACAGCATCTGCACCGGCTTCAATCAGATCACGGGTTGCTGCACCGGTGGCAACGTTTCCGGCGATTACCTGTAAATCAGGGTAAGCAGCTTTAATTTTTTTCACTGCTTCCAGAATATTTCTGGAATGACCATGTGCGGAGTCCACTACGATAACATCAACGTGGGCTTTTACCAGTGCATCCACACGTTCCATCATATTTCCTGTGATACCTACGCCGGCACCGCAGAGCAGACGGCCAAGGTCATCTTTTGCAGAAAGCGGATATTTAATCTGTTTTTCAATATCCTTGATTGTGATTAAACCTTTTAAATGGAAGTCTTTGTCAACAATCGGGAGTTTCTCTTTTCTTGCTTTTGCGAGGATCTTTTTTGCCTCCTCTAAAGTGATGCCTTCCGGAGCAGTGATAAGTCCCTCAGAAGTCATGCTTTCGCTGATTTTTTTTGTAAAATCAGTTTCAAATTTTAAATCACGGTTTGTGATAATTCCTACAAGCTTGCCGCCTTCACAGATTGGAACACCGGAAATACGGAACTTACGCATTAAATCCTCTGCATCCTGTAAGGTATGCTCCGGGGAAAGGAAAAATGGGTCAGTAATAACACCGTTTTCGGAACGTTTTACTTTGTCAACTTCCTCAGCCTGTGCCTGAATGGACATATTTTTATGGATGATACCGATACCGCCCTGTCTTGCCATCGCAATTGCCATACGATGTTCTGTAACAGTATCCATTGCTGCACTCATCATTGGAATATTTAAAACGATTTTTTTTGTAAGATGTGTTGTTAAATCAATCATGTTCGGAGTTACTTCTGAATACTGTGGAACTAATAATACGTCATCAAAAGTAATTCCTTCACCGATAATTGTACCCATTTTTTTATCCTCGCTTTCTTTCTCATAGTGTGTTAATTTTATTTGTATTTATATACTTAGGTAATTGTTCTGTATCATAGCAAAAAAACAGTATAATGTCAATGAAATATAAGCACAGATTTATATAATATGAAACTATATTAGAAAAAATAATAAAACAAAAAATAAAAGCTAATAGGAAATATTGTTCACAAATGTTTTTATGTATGTTATGATGGAAAAAAGGCAACGAGGCTTATAAAAGGGGTTACGTTGTCTTTTTTTATAGGATAATGCAAAAATGGTTAGAAATATCCTTATATAATAGTGTAAAGGATGGAGAAAAAATGGAATTTCGTCCCTGTATAGACATTCATAATGGAAAAGTAAAACAGATTGTCGGCGGCAGCTTAAAAGATGCAGGAAATTTTGCAAAAGAAAATTTTGTATCGGAGCAGGATGCAGCATTTTATGCAGAGCTTTACAAAAAGCAGGGGCTTTGCGGTGGGCATATTATTTTACTGAATGCAAAAGACAGTGAATATTATGAGGCAACAAAAGCACAGGCAATAAAAGCGTTAAAGGCATATCCGAAGGGGATGCAGATTGGTGGAGGCATTACAGCAGATAATGCGAAGGAATTTCTTTTGGCAGGAGCCAGCCATGTGATTGTGACGTCCTATGTTTTTTCCGGTGGAGTCATCCAGATGGACCGGCTGAGAAAATTAAGGGATACTGTCGGAAAGGAGCATTTGGTGCTTGATGTAAGCTGCAGGAAGAAGGACGGAAAGTATTATGTTGTGACAGACCGGTGGCAGAAGTTTACAGAAGAAATTATGTGTGAGACTCTTTTAGAGGAACTGTCCGGTTTCTGCGATGAATTTCTAATCCATGCGGTCGATGTGGAAGGAAAGGCAGATGGCATAGAGGAAGAACTTGTGCAGCTGCTTGGAAGCTGGGGGAAAATCCCTATTACATATGCCGGTGGAGTGGGAAGCTTTAAAGATTTAGAGAAATTAAAAGAACTGGGAAGAAATAAGTTAAATGTAACGATTGGAAGTGCACTCGATTTATTCGGCGGTCCAATGGCTTACGATAAAGTATTGAAATATATTTTGGAGGATTGATTATGAGCAGATACACAAAGCAGGATATTATAAATATGGTAGAGGAAGAAGATGTTGAATTTATCCGGTTACAGTTTACGGATATGTTTGGAACGTTAAAAAATGTGGCGATCACATCCAGCCAGTTAGAAAAGGCATTGAATAATGAATGTATGTTTGATGGTTCTTCTATCGAGGGATTTGTAAGAATTGAAGAGTCCGATATGTATTTGTATCCGGATTTGGATACTTTCTGCATTTTCCCATGGAGACCGCAGCAGGGAAAAGTTGCAAGAATTATCTGTGATATTTATACCGCAGACAAAAAACCATTTGAGGGTGACCCAAGATACATACTTGAGAAAGCAATAGCGGATGCAAAAAGCATGGGATACCGGTTTGATGTAGGACCGGAATGTGAATTTTTCCTGTTTAATCAGGATGAGGATGGACAGCCGACAACGGAAAGCACGGAGAGAGCCGGATATTTTGATTTGGGACCGGTTGACTTAGGAGAAAATGCAAGACGTGATATGGTACTTACTTTAGAGGATATGGG
>CAKRCJ010000214.1 GCA_934307185.1 uncultured Roseburia sp. | reverse complement strand
GTGCAACGCAGGCTTACAATACAGCATCAGACTATATTGTGACGAATATAGATTTTGCCAGTCTTGCAGAAGAAGTACTTTCCTGTGAATTTGATTCTTCCAGGATGTATGAAGTTCCCGGGGAAGTTACAATGGGTGAAACTTATGAAGAGTACTATGTGGATGAGGAAGCTCTTTATGAGATGATAATCGAAATTTTCTATGTTCCGGTGGAATAATATCAGCCGGGTATTTGAATATATTTTACGATATTAGATTCCTATTACAATCTTTCCTACGGGGAGTGAGTTTGGAATTTAATATATCACATGTTAATGAAAAAAATATGATGAAAGGAGAGAATTTAATTATGAAGAAAAAACTTATTTCTGTATTAGCAGCAGTTATGGTTCTGTCTTTCGGCACAACTGCATTTGCTGCTAACAGCCCATCCGCAGTTGATACAACTGTAACAAAAAATGAAGCTCAGACAACAGTAGAAACAACAGCAACAAAGACAGCTGAAGAATATGCAAAAGCTGTAACAGTTGAAGGCGCAACAACAGCAGCAACAACTCAGGCAGTTGTTGACAATGCAGTAGCAACAGTCAGCGAATTAACAAAAGATATTGCTAAATTAGTTGACAAAGGACAGGTTAGCGGTAATGCAACAGGTATCTTAAAAGCTGCAGCAACAGATGCAAGCAAAAAAGTAACTGTTGAAGTTAAATCCGTATTAGATGTTACTGGTACACCAGGTGTTCCTGTAACTTTCAATGTAGCAGGCGTAACAGCAAGCTCTAACATCTTAGTTCTTCACTACAACGGAACTAACTGGGAAGCAGTTCCAGCTACAGTTTCTGAAGGAAAAGTAACAGCTACATTCAATAGCTTCTCACCAGTTGCTATCGTTGAGTTCAAAGTTGACACAAAAGCAACATCTTCTGATAACAACAACAATAACAACAATAACAACAATAACAACAATGCAGCAGCAACAACAACTAACAACAATACAGCAGCAACAGCTACAGCTACAGCAGATGCAACAGCAGTAGCTTCTCCAAAAACAGGAGCTGCAATGCCAGTTGTAGCTGTAATCGCAGCTATCTGCGCAGCAGGTGCTGTAGTTTGCACAAAAAAAGCTAAATTAAACTAATTAACAAATAATAACGAGTAAAGACATCATATAGCTATCGTGATATCCGAATAGCTTCATTACATGTGAATTACAGGTCAGGGTACCCTGGCCTGTAAATAAGATAGGAAAAAGTTATGTCAAAAGAAAAACAGAATAAAAATACAAATATTTATAAAATTTTAGCAATTGTTTTTATTGCAGCATTTCTTATTTGTGTTGTAATTTTAGGTGTGCGCGCGGTGAGGCAGAAAGCGGCACAGGATAAGCTGAATGATCTTGCATCACAAACAACAGATACTTCTAATGTTGTAGTAGATACGGAAGCACAGGATGCGCTTGCATCGCTTGGAATTGAAATTCCACAGAAGAATATTGACTGGAATGCGTTACAGGAAGAAAATGCAGATATTTATGCATGGATTTATATTCCAAATACCAAGGTGGATTATCCTATTTTACAGCATCCAACAGAAGACGACTATTACCTTGACCATAATATTGATGGAAGCAGTGGATATCCGGGATGTATTTATTCCCAGTCGATGAACAGCAAGGACTTTACGGACAGCAATACCGTTTTATACGGACATAATATGAAAGATGATTCGATGTTTGGAAGTCTGCATGAATTTGAAGATAATGAGTTTTTTGATGAAAATCCATTTATATATATTTACACGCCGGAAAAAACGTATGTATATACAATTTTTGCAGCATGCACTGCAGGAAACGGACATTTATTGTATGCATATGACTTTGATACAGAGGCAGGATTTGATCAGTTTGTTACAGATGTCAGCAGTGTGCGTGATATGAATTCCCATGTCAGAACCGGAATTGGTATGGTTTATGGAAGAAAACTCTTAACATTGTCTACCTGTATTAGTGGACAGTCGGATAAGAGATGGATTGTAACAGCTGTTTTGATGAATGAATAGTTATCTCCCCGAAATTTTTTGAATTTTCGAAAAATTTCGGGGGGGGGGGATGGAAATGAGGAGAAATAATGTATAAGAAGAAATCGAGTGGGTTGTTCAAACATTTTGATTTTATTGTGATTGATATTCTCAGTATAGAGATTGCAATGATAATTGCTTATATAATCCGTCATGGCTGGCAGAATCCCTACGAAAATTCATTATATAGTGGAATGGCAGTCTTTCTTGTGCTGGCAGATTTGATTATTATATATGCGACAGAGTCTTTTCAGGGAGTTTTAAGAAGAGGCTACTATTTAGAAATAGTGGCTGTTTTAAAGCAGGCTTTATTCTTAGAATTTCTTAGCATGGTATATTTAGTAACAACACAGAGGGCAGAAAATTATTCGAGGTCAGTTCTTTATCTGATGGGTATAATTTATGTGCCAATTACATATATACTTCGTTTTGCCTGGAAAAAACTTTTACGCCGTAGAAATAAAAATCATGGAAAAAAGTCGCTTTATATTATTAGCACAAGAAATTTAGCAGAGAAGTGTATTGCTTCTATCAATAAAATCAATTACGGAGAATATCAGATAACCGGAATAATCCTTACGGATTGTAATTGTGTTGGTGAAACAATTTGTGGCATCCCGGTTGTTGCAGATATAGATAACGCGTCAGACTACATTTGTCAACGGTGGGTGGATGAAGTATTTATAAGCTTGGAGGACCGTTTTGTTTATCCAAAAGAACTGATAGACAGCTTGACGGAAATGGGACTTACCGTTCATTTGAAGCTTTTAAATTCTGCAGAAGCATCCGGAAGCAAACAGTTTGTTGAAAAAATGGGTGATTATACCGTATTGACAAGCAGTATGAATTATGCAACGGCAAGGCAGGCGTTCGTAAAACGTGCGATGGATATCGTAATTGGATTAATTGGCTGTGTCTGCACAGGAATTATTTTCATTTTTATTGCGCCAATCATTTATGTCAATTCGCCGGGACCGATTTTTTACTCACAGGAGAGAGTTGGTCAGAACGGAAAACGTTTCCGCATGTATAAGTTCCGAAGCATGTATTTAGATGCAGATGAGCGGAAAAAGGAATTAATGAGCCAGAACAAAATAGCAGATGGCAGAATGTTTAAAATGGATTTTGACCCGCGAATTATCGGAAATAAAATTATGCCGGATGGAACAAAGAAAACAGGAATTGGTCAGTTTATCCGAAAAACATCATTGGATGAATTTCCACAGTTTTATAATGTGCTTCGTGGAGATCTCTCAGTTGTAGGACCAAGACCTTGTCTGCCGGATGAGTGGGCACTTTATGAGAAGCATCATAGAGCAAGATTTGCTATTAAGCCAGGAATTACTGGAATGTGGCAGGTAAGTGGACGAAGCAATATTGATGATTTTGAAGAGGTAGTCCGGCTTGACACAGAGTATATTGAAAAATGGAACATTGGTCTTGATGTAAAAATATTTTTTAAGACAATTGAAATTGTTGCAAAAGGGGAAGGCTCAATGTAGGAAAGCAATTCGTTTTCCTAAAATATAAAATAAGAAATGCGCCACAGGAGATTGGAGAACAATTACCTGTGGCGAATTTTTATTCATGACAATAACGCTCGCGGAGCGTGTATTCTATTGTTTTAGAAGGAACGGTAAATGGAAGAAAAACAATCATTATTACAGATTTTACAAAAAAAAGGTGTATTTGTAAGTGCACCATGCGGTGGAAATGGAAAGTGCAAAAAATGTGCAGTTCGTTTTTTGAAAGGAGCAACAGAGCCGACGTTAAAAGACAGGGAAGTTTTTTCTGATGCGCAGCTGGCAGATGGAATGCGCCTTGCGTGTCTTTCGTATCCCGTTGGGGAATATGAAGTAGAAATTCCAGAAAAAGAAGAAAAAATGGAAATACTGACAGGATTTGAAAATGAAAAAACTACAGGCCAGAATAAAAATAGTGATTTTCTACAGACAGAAAGTTATGGCATTGCAATTGATATCGGGACAACAACGCTTGCGGCTGTCCTTTTAAATCTTATAACAGGAAAGATCTGTAAAACCGCCTCATTTGTAAATCATCAGAGAATTTATGGGGCAGATGTGATATCCCGGATTGAGGCATCTAATAATGGAAAAAAATGGGAAATGCAAAAATGTATCAGGCAGGATTTAAAAGGACTGATTTTAGAACTTGCGGGAATGCAGAATATACAATTGCATCAGATAAAAGAAATTGTAATGGCAGGAAATACGACGATGTGTCACCTTTTATGTGGTTACTCCTGCGAGACGTTAGGAATTTATCCATTTACACCGGTAAATACAGATTTCGTAGAAGAAAAAGCAGGTAAGCTGCTTGGATTTAAGGATATGACAGCTGATGTGACCATTCTTCCGGGAATTTCTGCATTTGTGGGAGCTGATATTGTGGCAGGCATAGCATCCTGCCATTTGATGAGAGATGCAAAGTACCGGATGCTTTTAGATATTGGCACGAATGGAGAGATGGTTCTTTGTAATAATGAAAAGGTATATGTGACTTCTGCCGCAGCGGGACCGGCATTAGAAGGTGGAAATAT
>CAKRCJ010000213.1 GCA_934307185.1 uncultured Roseburia sp. | reverse complement strand
TATAATCATTCCATAAAAGACAGTAACTGGAAAGATATAACGGACTGGACAGTAACCGGGAACAGGACATTTAAGGTTTTTTATTACCCGAAAACATATACAATGACGATGCAGCATTATAAGTATAATCCAAATACCGGGAAGTGGGATTATATGAAAGACACAACAGCAGGTGCACTGTATGGTTCAACCTATAAGCCGTCCTATACGGAAACACCAGCCGGATATTATAATCATTCCATAAAAGACAGTAACTGGAAAGATATAACGGACTGGACAGTAACCGGGAACAGGACATTTAAGGTCTTTTATTATCCGAATACATATGCAGTTACTTTGAGAAAAGGAACTGGAATCGAGTCAGTATCGGGCGCAGGAAATTATCTGTATACACAAAATGTTACGATTGATGCGACATTGAAAAAAGGCTATCACTGGAATAACTGGACAGGTACTTATAATACAAATGATAAGAAATATACATTCCAGTTACCAATTGGTGGTGTGGACATGACAGCAAATGGTGTTGCAAATACATATACAATTCATTTTGAGCCGAATGATGGAAAAGTAAAAAACCAGATAGATGATATTACAATAACTTATGATATGGACACGACACTTCCGGATGCAACAGACAAATTTATCCGTTATACACTAGATGGGGATGATATTACAGACCAGGTATTAAACGGAACAATTGTGCTGGATGAAGATGGATATCTTGTGGAAAATGATGCACAGACACAGGAGATACAGTCACAGGAGACGGAAGAACCACAGCCGGAAAAAAGAGCATATGCATCCGTATTTATGGGATGGTCATTAGAAGCAAAAAGATATGATTTTGAACCACAGTGGAAGGCAGGAACAGTATCTGTTAATGAGATTACAGAGGCTGCGGGAGTGACGGATACAAACAATGCAACGATTACGTTGTATGCAGTATGGGATGACTGTCCATGGATTGTGGCACAGCATCTTTACTATACATTAGATCAGGCTAAGAGTGGATATATTACGGAGAATGAGATATTAAGCCATCAATCTGCATCTGATAGGGAGGATGGAAGTCCGATTGAAGCCGGCACACATGACAATGGAACATCATTTACGATTCCGGATTATGCATCGACAGATTTTACACAGTTTGCGAACAGTGGAAGCAGCACGGAGACCTTGACGGTGAAAGACAGTACCGGAAGCCTTTATAGAAAACGGATTACAGTACATGTTACGGATACGGCAGAGAAAATTATAGAACCTGAAGGGACAACCAGATTTATTGATGAAAAATATTATAATATGCCATATGAAAAGGGGGGATTAGAAGAAAATTCTATCTGGAAAACAGAACAGGAGTATGCACAGAAACTTCAAAAAATCTTTGCTAATTTAAAAAATAAAACGCCGGTTACATCTTATGAAATTACTTATGAAACCAGAAATAAAATCAGGGAATATGTCAGTATACATGGATTCGGTAACAGTATGGAACCGGATGCTTTAAAAAATGCCTATGCAAAATTTCTGGTGGCAGATTAAAAATTATTGACATAAAAATCACAATGCGCTATATTGAATACAAATAAATGTTGACACGGAAACAAAATAGGAGGGCTTATGAAAGAGCAGCAGCGTTTGTTAAAAGAAATAGCGTTAATGTTGGAACGCCAGGAAATGCTTTCTAAGCTGACGGAAAGTCAGTGTTTAGATGAATATGGTTATTCAGAAACACATTGTATCGACTATATTGGCAGATTAGAATTACCGAATGTGACAAAGATTGCGGAACATATGCAGATGACAAGAGGGGCAATCAGCAAGATGACAAAGAAGCTTTTGGCAAAAGGCCTGATTGAGAAATATACACTTGAAACGAATAAAAAGGAAGTATATTTCCGGCTGACTGACCTTGGAATGGTATTATTCAAGGAGCACGAAAAAAGACATAAACAGTGGGAAAATCGTGATATGCAGTTTCTGTCCCGGTATTCAAAAGAAGAAACAGGTACTATTTTAAAGTTTATGGAAGAATTTAATGTATATCTTGAAGAACAGATAGAACAGTATGTGGATTAAACAGACCGATAGGAGAACAATATGGAAAAAAAGACATTTGTAACAAAAGAACAATTAGATGAAATTGTAAAAAAATATCCGACACCATTTCATCTTTATGATGAAAAAGGAATCAGAGAGAATGCAAAAGCAGTAAAAGAAGCGTTTGCATGGAATCCGGGCTTTAGGGAATATTTTGCTGTAAAGGCAACACCAAATCCATTTATTTTAAATATTTTAAAGGAATATGACTGCGGATGTGACTGTTCTTCCTTAACAGAGCTTATGTTAGCGGACTCACAGGGATTTTCCGGCGAGCATATTATGTTTTCTTCGAATGATACACCAGCAGAAGAATTCCAATTTGCAAATGAACTTGGTGCAATCATAAATCTGGATGACTTTACACATATTGATTTTTTGGAAAAGACAATTGGATACATTCCGGAAACTATCAGCTGCCGTTATAATCCGGGTGGAGTATTCCAGATGAGCAACGGAATTATGGACAACCCGGGAGATGCCAAATACGGTTTTACACATGAGCAGATAATTGAAGGATTTAAAATTTTAAAAGAAAAAGGTGCGAAATATTTTGGTGTCCATGCTTTTCTTGCAAGCAATACAGTTACAAATGAATACTATCCGAAGTTAGCCCGTCAGTTGTTTGAACTTGTGGTAGAGATAAAAGAAAAAACAGGCTGCGATATTAAGTTTATTAATTTATCAGGCGGAGTAGGAATTCCTTACACACCAGACCAGACACCAAATGATATCCATGCAATTGGCGAGGGTGTCAGAGAAGTTTATGAAGAAATTCTTGTACCGGCAGGTCTTGGGGATATTGCTATTTATTCTGAGATGGGACGTTTTATGTTAGGACCATATGGATGTCTTGTGACAAGGGCAATTCATGAAAAGCATACATATAAGGAATATATCGGAGTAGATGCGTGTGCTGCGAATCTTATGAGACCGGCAATTTACGGAGCATATCATCATATTACAGTTATGGGGAAAGAGAAGGAACCATGTGACCATAAATATGATGTTGTTGGATCGCTTTGTGAAAACTGTGACAAATTTGCCGTGGACCGTATGCTTCCAAAGATTGAGAAAGGCGACCTTTTAGTAATTCATGATACCGGGGCACATGGATTTTCCATGGGATACAATTATAATGGAAGACTCCGTTCGGCGGAAATACTTTTAAAGGAAGATGGCTCTACACAGTTAATCCGGCGTGCAGAAACACCAGATGATTATTTTGCGACATTTGACTGCTTTGATATTTTAAAAAATATGAAACATCCAGAGAAGCAGTAGAAGGAATAAAATATGTGTATTGATGAAAACCGATTTGAAACTGCGCGCAATAAAATTATCGGTATTCAGAGAGAACGTCAGGGAATTGGAACTTTATCGGAAAAAACAATGCATGCAGTTTTGAAAAATTACTATGCACCGGATTTGGATATGCATGAAATTCCAATTGAAAATTTTGTTGCGGATATCTATACAGGGCATGAAATTATCGAAATTCAGACGCGTTCATTTGATAAAATGCGTAGAAAATTAGATGCTTTTCTGCCACTGTATCCGGTGACAATTGTATATCCTATTCCTCGCATTAAATGGCTGTCGTGGATTGATGAACAGACCGGAGAGACATCGCCGAAAAGAAAATCGCCGAAAACTGGCTCTGCATATATGGCATTTAAAGAATTATATAAAATCAGACAATATCTTCAAAATCCCAATCTTCATTTGAAAATTGCTTTGATTGATATGGAAGAGTATCGGTTACTAAATGGCTGGAGCAGGGATAAGAAAAAAGGAAGCGAAAGGTATGACCGTATTCCGGTAAAATATGAAGAGGAAATCTGCATTGACCGAAGGGAAGATTATATGCAGTTTGTTCCCTATGATTTGTCAGAACCGTTTACCACAAAGGATTTTGCAAAAGCCGCAAAAATTAATGAACGCCTAGCAGGTGTTGCTCTTTTGATTTTAAATGACCTTGGAATTGTGATGCGGGTTGGAAAAAAAGGAAACGCATATTTGTATGAAGTGAAAAGTTATTAATAATTACTTACAATTAAACGCTTCCTAAAATGATAGTCCATCTGGTCAATAGCTCTTCTTGCCTGACTGTAACGGTTGCGGTTGGTGCTGATAACATAAAACTGGTTGGCACCGTGAAATTTCATGCGGCGGTAAAAGGGAATAGAAACAAAGCTCTTGGTAAATGGAATCTGGTTTTCTAATAAAAGCTGGACTGCCTGTTCGCTGATGTGCTCGTTTGTTGTTCTGCATAATTCAATATCTTTGTTAATTTGTTTTCCATTGCCAAGTGTAATAATTTTTTCCAAAATGAAAGTCTCCTTTGATGTCTGTGTTCCTTATAAAAGTTATCATATGCGATAATTTTCGTCAATAAAAAGCGAAAAAGGAAAAAAATAACTTGCATTATTTAAATAGGTATGATAAGATAACTCTTGCTTGAGCGAACAGCCAGGCATCATATAAAATGCAGGAGTGGCGGAATGGCAGACGCATCAGACTCAAAATCTGACGCTGGCAACAGTGTGTGGGTTCAAGTCCCATC
>CAKRCJ010000212.1 GCA_934307185.1 uncultured Roseburia sp. | reverse complement strand
ACTATAATGAGCTTGGAAGTATTCAGGTGACAGTATCTAGGGATGACCTTCCGGATGCAGTAGAACAGATTGCATTTCAGATGGAAAATGATGAGATTTCCGGAAAAATCGCAGTAGATGACGGCTATTATTTCATTAAGTGCCTGAACAAGTACAATCAGGAGCTTACAGAGGCAAACAAGGCCAATATTGTAGAAAAGAGAGAAAAAGAGGCATTTGATGATGAATATAACGAATTTGTTTCTTCGCTTAATTCCAATATTAATGCCAATCTCTGGAACGGACTGGAATTACAGACCGGTTCCGAAATGAAAACAGATACATTTTTTGAAGTTTTTGAAAAGTATTGTGGTGATATTTAATATCACCACAATTTTTTGAGGGTAAAAGTTATGACAAAGGATATGACAAATGGTTCTCCGATGAAGTTAATTCTCGGATTTTCCGTACCACTTTTGTTTGGATTTTTATTTCAGCAGTTTTACAATCTGATGGATACGTTAATTGTCGGACGTTTCTTAGGGGTAGATGACCTTGCAGCGGTAGGTTCTACCGGTTCAGTCAATTTTTTAATTATCGGATTTTGCATGGGAGTCTGCAATGGCTTTGCCATTCCGTTAGCACACAAATTCGGTGCAGGAGATTACAAAGGTATGCGTGGCTTTATGATGAATGCAATTTATCTTTCTGCGATTTTTGCCGTTGTAATGACAATAGTTACCGTCATTTTCTGTATGCCGATTTTAGAGCTGATGCGCACACCGGACAACATTATAAGCGGTGCATACAATTATATTGTCATTATTTTCTGGGGCATACCGGTTACTTATTTGTATAATTTAATTTCCGGTATTATCCGCTCTATGGGAGATAGCAAGACACCTGTAGTATTTCTGGTAATTGCAGCAATCATTAATATTGGACTGGATTTGTTTTTTATTATTATTTTAGGAACCGGTGTGGAAGGCGCGGCATGGGCAACGGTCATTTCACAGCTTATTTCCGGTGTGGGCTGCCTGCTTTACAGTGTGAAGCATTTTGAAATTCTGCGTCCGTCGAAAGATGAGATGCAGCCGAATAAAACATATATGATGACACTTTGCGGAATGGGTGTTCCGATGGGCTTACAGTATTCCATTACGGCAATCGGAAGTGTTATTTTACAGAGTGCAGTCAACTCGCTTGGCTCAAATGCAGTTGCGGCGATGACAGCGGGAAGTAAAATCGGAATGTTCTTCTGTTGTCCGTTTGACGCGTTAGGCTCTACTATGGCAACTTATGGTGGACAAAATGTGGGAGCAAAGAAATTAGACCGTATTTCTTCCGGTTTAAAATCAGCTTCTATTTTGGGCTGTGTGTATGCCGTATGCGCATTCGTTGTGATGATCTTTTTCCGAGGCACACTCGCCGGATTTTTTGTTGGAACCGCAGAATCGGAGGTTGTTGCAAATGCCGGACTGTTTTTACTGGTAAACAGTGCATTTTATATTCCGCTTGCATTTGTCAATATCGTGCGGTTTTTAATCCAGGGTATGGGTTACAGTAAATTTGCTATTTTGGCAGGTGTATTTGAAATGGTGGCAAGAACGCTGGTCGGTTTTGCTTTTGTTCCGTTTTTTGGTTATCCGGCAGCCTGCTTTGCAAGCCCGGTGGCATGGATTTTTGCCGATATATTTTTATTCCCGGCATATTTCCATGTTTTGAAAAAGACAAAGAAGCTGTTAAATTATGAAACACCCTAATCTTAATAATCAATTTAGAAAGGATTTTTTATGAGTATTTTAAATGTAGAACACTTGACACACGGATTTGGCGACCGCGCGATTTTTAACGATGTCTCTTTCCGCCTGTTAAAAGGAGAGCATATCGGGTTAGTCGGTGCAAACGGAGAAGGAAAATCCACGTTTATGAATATCGTAACCGGAAAGCTTATGCCGGACGAAGGAAAAGTGGAGTGGGCAAAAAATGTCCGTGTCGGTTACTTGGACCAGCACTCTACCCTGGAAAAAGGAATGACAATCGAAAGCGTTTTAAAGGCAGCCTTTGCGTGGCTTTTTGCATTGGAAGAAAAAATGAATGAAATCTGTGATAAGTTAGGGGAAGCGGCACCGGAGGAAATGGATGCCATGATGGAGGAGTTAGGTGTGATACAGGATACACTTACCATGCATGACTTTTACATTATTGACACGAAGGTGGAGGAGGTTGCGAGGGCATTAGGACTCCTTGATCTGGGCCTGGAGCATGATGTTACGGATTTAAGCGGCGGACAGCGTATGAAGGTGCTGCTTGCAAAGCTGCTTTTGGAAAAGCCGGATATCCTGCTTTTAGACGAGCCGACTAACTACCTGGACGCAGAGCACATCGCATGGTTAAAGCGTTATTTGCAGGAATACGAGAATGCCTTTATTTTGATTTCGCATGATATTCCGTTTTTAAATGAGGTGGTAAACATTATTTATCATATGGAAAACCAGAGCCTTGACCGCTACGTGGGTGATTATGATAAATTCCAGGAAGTGTATGCGGTGAAAAAATCGCAGTTAGAAGCAGCTTACCGCAAACAGCAGCAGGAAATCAGCGAATTAAAGGATTTTGTTGCAAGAAACAAGGCGCGTGTTGCCACAAGAAATATGGCAATGTCCAGACAGAAGAAATTAGACAAAATGGATGTCATTGAGCTTGCCGCAGAGCGTCCAAAGCCGGAGTTCCATTTTAAACTGGGAAGAACACCGGGAAGATATATTTTTGAGACAAAAGACCTTGTCATCGGATATGATGAGCCGTTGTCAAAGCCGTTAAACATTTCCATGGAGCGCGGGCATAAAATTGCGCTTGTCGGAGCAAACGGAATTGGTAAGACCACCCTTTTAAAGAGCATTTTAGGGTTAATTCCGGCATTAAGCGGTTCGGTGGAGCTTGGCGAAAACCTGGAAACCGGCTACTTCGAGCAGGAGATAAAAGGGGAAAACAAAAATACCTGCATCGAGGAAATCTGGGAGGAGTTCCCTTCCTTCAGCCAGTATGAGGTGCGTTCTGCCCTTGCAAAATGCGGGCTTACCACAAAGCATATCGAGAGTCTTGTCCGTGTATTAAGCGGCGGCGAGCAGGCGAAAGTAAGGCTCTGCAAGCTTATCAATAAATCTACGAACGTGCTTCTTTTAGATGAGCCGACGAACCATCTGGATGTTGATGCAAAAGAGGAATTAAAGCGGGCGTTAAACGAATACCGGGGCAGTGTGCTTTTAATCTGTCACGAACCGGAATTTTATCAGGATATTGTAAATGAAGTCTGGGACTGTTCTAAATGGACAACGAAGATTTTTTAAGAAGATAAAAAAAAGAGTGCTACGGCACTCTTTTTTTGTGCAAAGAAAGTTTACACACACAATTCCAGCTTTCGTCACACAGTCATCACATAGGAGCGCGTTAATAATAGACAAAAGGAAATAGATGAGGAGTGCAGAGATGAAGTTGTGTGAAATAAAAGAAAAAATGCAAGGCATCCGAACAAAGTTTCAGACGGATATAAAAACAAATGGAAGAAAACATATTAAAATCATAGGAATTATAGCATTTTTAGCAGTTGCGGGTACGGCAGCAGGAGTCGGCACAATGCATACTTTTGCCGGAAAAGGCGAAGGCGGCGTGGAAAACGGAAAAATGGACAATGACAAAATGGCACCGGCGGAGTTAAGCAGCCTTTTGATGGAGGAAGGAACCACGCAGCTTGCAACGGAAGATATGCTTCCTGATTTTACTGTGGATGCCGTGAAATTATACATTGAAGAGGTGTACGTTTCTGCGGGAGATACGGTTTCTACAGGAAATGCCCTGTATAAAATCACAGATGAGAGCATACAAGAAGCGAAAGCATATTATGAAGATGCCATAGAAGAAGCGGAGACTGCATTAGAAACGGCACAGTTAAATTATGAGGCAGGAAGTGCCGAGGCAGAAGTGGCAAAATCGTCAAGTGAACTGGATGCTTCTACCGCAGAGGACAGCTTAAATGCAGCTCTGCTCGAATTAGACCAGTCCGTAGAGGAGAAAAAAGAGGAATGGGAAGATGCAAAAGAGCAGATAGAAACCTATACCTCAAAGCTTGACTCGAATGCTTATTATTCCGATGCCGGAATTGATGAAAAAACGGAAGCAGTAAACCAGGCAGAAAGTGATGCAGAAGAAAAAGAGCAGGCATATGAAACAGCGAGGCAGGCGGCAGAGAGCGCAAAAAATGATTATGAGACGGCAAAAAGCAGCTTGCAGGAAGCAATCACAAATCTGAACACATTGACAGAAAATGAAGATACCTCACAATGGGAGTTAGGCAGTGTAAAATCTGCGGTAGCTGCGATTGGAGAAAAATATGACAGCGTAAATAATGCAAAATCCTTGTACGAGCAGAAACAGACAGAGGCAGATAACGCAGAGCAACAGCTGCAGCAGAGCAGTCAGACCCAGCAGCAGGCAAAACAGCAGTTAGAACAGGCAACAGAGGAATACAAAAAAAATGAGGAGGACGCACAGACAAAACTAGAGGAATTAGAAGGAAGTGTCGATGATTTGGAAAATGCCTATGAACAGGCAGAGAGGGACGCTGCGGTGAAAAAAGTTTCCTTGCAGCAGGAATATGAGGAAGCGGTTTTATCCGGAAACTATGCAGATCAGGTGTACAAC
>CAKRCJ010000211.1 GCA_934307185.1 uncultured Roseburia sp. | reverse complement strand
ATCGTGCCCTGCTGCAAGCCGATATACACCTCCGAAAATGTCATCGGTGTCGGGCTTGTCCCAAGTGCCTTCCAGTATGCCATATGATAGGAATTTTCCATGGTACGGATTTTCTGTCCTTTAAAATCAGAAAGGCTCTCTACCTTCTTATTAGTTGTCATCACGCGGAACCCCTGGTCTGCATATCCTAAAAGCTCATAGCCGCCCTCACAGTAAACCTCTTTCATCAAATCCATAAATTCGGGATTATCCACATGCTCTCTTACTTCATCAATCGTTTCAAACAACGCCGGCATATCAAACACTGCGGTATCCTTCATAAACGTAACCTGCGGCGCGGTATTCTGCACTACAAACGGAATATCCCCATCCTTACAGGACTCTAGCATCTCCCTGTCCCCGCCTAACACACTGTTTGGATAAACGCTGATTTTCATTGTGCCGTCACTTAACCGGTCAACTTCCTCCGCAAACTTTTCCGCATAAATCTGTGTAACCGTATCCTCCGGGCTTGAGCTTCCAAGCGGCCACGCATAGCGCTGCACCTGTGCTTCTTCGTTTTCCGCTGCACTATCCTTTGCGCCGCAGGCAGTCAGACCGCATAGCATCAGGCCAATTACAATTGCGGATAATATTTTCTTTCTATTTTTCAACTGTCCTACTCCTTTTTTAAGATTTTTATAATAATAGGTAATTGCGAAACTCAAATTTAGTTATCTATGATTGTACAAAATAAATAAAATCATCGAAGACACACTTTCGTTACGTGTCGCTCGCAGCGGTACTAAGCGACCAAAATACGGTCGCTAAGGACCGGCGGCTCCCCAGTGTCTTCTTATGCTTTTATTTATTTTGTACAATCTAATATACTTTTTCTATGAGTTTCGCAATTATCTAATTTTTATAATAAAAACAAACTAATTGCCGGAATAAACGTAAGCAGCAACAGTGCCAGCAGAAAATACCCAATCATCGGCATTGCCCTTTTTGCAATATGCATGACCGGCACATCGGTTAAAGAGCTTGCCACAAAAAGGTTCACTCCAATCGGCGGTGTCACGAAACCAATGGCAAGGTTTACGATCATAACCACACCAAAATGAATCGGGTTCATTCCAATGCTCTGTACAATCGGAAGTAAAATCGGACTTAAAATCAAAATTGCCGGTGTTGTATCCATTACCATTCCAACAATTAATAAGAAAATATTAATTACAATAAGAAGCACGATTTCATTTGTAAAGTGTGCAAGTATCCATGCACTGACTGTCTGTGGAACCTGCATCAATGTCAGAACCCTTGAAAATGCAGTCGATGCCGCAAGGATAAATAAAATCGGTGCATAGGTTTTCATCGCCTCCACCATAATGCCCCAGATTTCTTTTACTTTGATGGATTTATAAATAAAAAGACTTACAAATAATGCATAAAAAACAGAGATAACTGCCGCCTCTGTCGGTGATGCAATTCCGGCATAAATGCAGCCTAATACAATAACCGGACTAATAAGTGCCCAGATGCTGTCCTTCATAATATTTAAGAAACCCCGTTCTCTTAGCCCGGTTACTTTTGCATCAATTTTTTCTTTGTCCTCGCCATATCTTTTGCAATGATAATAAGCGTAAAACATCAAAAGCGCACCAATCATAAGACCCGGTATAATTCCTGCTAAAAAGAGGTCACTGACCGATTCCCCGGTTGCCATCGCATACATGATAAACGGAATACTCGGCGGAATGATAACACCCAGTCCTCCTGCAACGGCAACAATTGCAGTTGCAAAATCTTTTTTATAACCAAGCTCAATTAAAAGCGGGATTGTCATGCTTCCGACTGCTGCCACTGTTGCCGGCGCAGAACCGGAAATTGCTCCGTAAAACAGACAGGTGATAATAACCGCGCAAGGAATTCCGGCGGTTCTTTTTCCTATAAAATACACAAACACATCAAAAAGCTTCTGTGAAATCTTTCCATGCGCCATTAAAATTCCTGCAAGTACAAACATCGGTACTGCAAGTAACGGGAAACTGTCAATTCCACCTAACATGGAACGGATGACATAGCTTGCACTTGCGGTAAAAGACGGGTCAAATGCGCCCGGCAGCACCGCTACAATTCCAAGCGAAATAGAAACCGGAATTGCGATCACAAGACATATTACAAATAAAATAAAAACAACAATTGCAGACATCTACTTCGCTCCTCCTTCTTTCTTCTCAAGCTCTGCGAGTTCTTTCTCACGGAAGGTATCTTCCAAAACCGCCTCCTCAATGACAGTCGCAATATTTCCTTCTTCTAATGATTTTTTGTCTTTATTTAACACAATCCGCCACTCTCCAACCCAGCGTTGTGCAATCCGGAATGCAGTAATAATAAAACAGATAAATGGTGCCGACTGCACATAATACATAGGAATTCCACAGGCAGGACTGACCTGTCCACTTTCTATGGTTGCCTTCAGATATAAAAAAGCATATGGAATTAAATATACAAAAAAGATAAATTCCACGGTAAGATTTAACACCTTAAACATGGATTTTCCTCTTTTGGGAAACATCTGGATAAACTGGTCGATTTTAATGGAAATACATTTTTTTGTGCACAAACTCACGCTTAGAAATGCTGACCAGATGAACAGATATCTTGTAATCTCCTCCGACCAGGAAAGCGACATGCCAAGAATATATCTCGAAAATACCTGTATTCCCATAATAAGGGTCATTGCAATCAAAAACAGTACCATGAGAAATTCTTCCAGATACTCGTCCAGCCAATGTATTGCTTTTTTCATGTAACAAAATCCCCTTTCTCTTTTTTGTTTATATTTTAACAAACTCTTTTTCACTATTCTATGATTTATTATATTTTTTCAGAAAATTTACCCGTCCTGAAACATGTTTTTTCCATTGTTTTAACAAAAAAGCCGGACAGTCTCTTCTCTTTTTCTAAAAAAGTCTGCCCGGCACTTTTTTTATCAATTATCTGATAAATTTTTTACATTTACATAGCTTTGTGAAGTAAATCTAAAACAGTTGACAAATCAGAAACTCCCATCTGTCCTGGTGCAGAAGCTTTCTTTGCTGCGCCAAATGTCATGGAAGAACCGAATACCTCACCACAGAGACGGCTGATAACGCCTGTTCCTGCCATTGACATTGTGATAATTGGTCTGTCTGCATAATCTGTAACCATTTCCTCTGTTGCAGCAAGAAGTGTTAATACATCTCTCTTATTCTGTGGCATAACTGCAATCTTTGGAATATCTGCTCCCATATCCTGCATTTTACGGAGACGGTAAATAATATCTGCTTTTGCAGGGGTTTTGTGGAAATCATGGTTAGAAGCAACTACCATTGCACCTGCTGCGTGAACACCGTCAATGATTTTTCTTACAATCTCATCACCTGTGAAAATTTCCACATCAACAAAATCTACATATCCAGTCTGTGCAGCTTTGATGTTAAGCTCTGCATATGCCTCTGCCTCAATTGCCTTTTCGCCACCTTCTTTGGAGGTACGGAAGGTCATAAGGATTGGAATATTTTTTAATACTTCGCGGAGTTCTTTTAAAACTTCTTCTACTTTTTCAAACTCAAAAACATTTTCGAACCAGTCAACACGCCATTCCACAACATCAACCGGAATAGAGTCAAATGTTTTTGCTTCCTCAATAATATCTTCTTTTGTAACACCTACGATAGGTACGATAATTTTTGGTGCTCCTGCACCAATTTCAATATCTCTGACTTTAATGGTATTCATCATTTCACCTTTCTTTTTTCACTGTGTTTCTTAGTTTTCTGCCTGTGCCTGCTCTACCATCTTAGTATAACGAAGATTAACAAATAATCCAAGAAATACACCGATAGCTGTAAGTACAATGTTCATCACCATAACCTGGGAAGGCTGCATTTTTGATGCTGCGGTAAGAATTGTGTAATTGCAAAGGGAGGACGCAATCATGACAAGTGCGGTCACTGTTCCTTTGATTTTCGGGAAAAGCATATTACATACAGATGTTGCGATCTGTAATAATCCACCGGCTCCTGCCCAGCCGATTAAGAATGCACCTGCAATCATAAGTGGTTCGCTCTTTCCAACTAATACAACGATTAAGGTTGCAAGACAGATAACCGGATAAATAAGGATAAATCTTACGTCTTTAATTTTTCTTGTCAAAAGTGCTGTCACAACAAGTGCAAGCATAGTTCCTGCTGAATAGTAAGTCTGCATAATGGATGGGTTTGCCCAGCCGACATTCTCTTTTGCAAAGTTCTGTGCACAGTTTAACCATAACTGGAAAGTACCGGTACAGGTAAATCCGATTAAAATCATTGCAACAGACTCAATAGAGAAGTGTGTATGTTTCAAGCTGTCGATTAAGCCCTCTTTCTTGCCAGCGGCTTTCTGGTCTGCATCCGGCATTGGGAAAAGCATTACTAATACTAAAAGTACAACATACGCAATTCCGCATCCGTAGAATAATGTATTGTAAGAAGTAAGTCCGGTTGCTGTTGTTGCAACAGTCACACCAAGTACGAATGGTAAAAGCATCTGTGCAATTGCGATAAAGAATTTAATTCCCATGGTTGCAACACCTGGTGCTTTGTAAATAATCTCAGATACAGCCGGGTAAATACCGGTATCCAAAAAGGAGTTTGCGATACCTCCGACAATAGCACATACGTATGCAATCTGGTATC
>CAKRCJ010000210.1 GCA_934307185.1 uncultured Roseburia sp. | reverse complement strand
AGCCGGTCATCATCTGCATTTACATAAAGCACACATGCCTCAGTTCCTGCCCAGTATTTTGAAAACAGAAAATTTTTTTCCCTTTCCGGGGTCTTCTGCGCCTGGCAGACAAAATCCACCTCTCCACTCTCCAGCTTCTCCAACAGATGATCCCAGGTATCATACACATACTCATATTTCCAGTTAGTGTATTTGGAAACCTCATTTAAAAGCTCTACTCCGTAACCGGTATAGCTGCCGTCCTCGCTTTCCTCTATAAAATTGCCATAGTCAATATAGCCGATTTTCACTACTTCGGACGTTTCCTCTGTCGATTGGTTTTCTGCCGCTTTTACCTGCCCTGTGCCTGCGACAAGCAGTACAAAAAGGAAAAAGCCCGCACAGCATCCCAATTTATTCCAAAATGTATGATTCATCCTTATCTCCCGTTTCTTTTGCAGATTTTATCTAAATTATAACCAAGTTGCCGGAAAATGAAAAGAGCTGCCCGGAATTTCTCCGGACAGCTATCGACAAATTTTTCATTATAATACTTTTGATAAAAAATCCTGAAGTCTTGCACTTTTTGGATGATTAAAGATTTCCTCCGGTGTATTTTCCTCCTGGATAATTCCATCATTAATAAACATTACACGGTTTGCCACCTCTCTTGCAAATCCCATTTCATGTGTGACTACAACCATAGTCATTCCATCCTCTGCCAGCTCTTTCATTACATTTAGAACTTCTCCAACCATTTCCGGATCCAGTGCAGAGGTTGGTTCATCAAACAAAATGATATCCGGACTCATCGCAAGGGAACGCACAATTGCAATTCTCTGCTTCTGTCCACCGGACAACTGGCTTGGATAAGCGTCCGCTTTATCAAGCAGACCTATTCTTTCTAACAATTCCAATGCACGCTTTTCCGCTTCCTCTTTTGTCATTTTACCAAGCTTTACCGGAGCAAGCATTATATTCTGCTTAATTGTCATATTCGGGAATAAATTAAACTGCTGGAACACCATTCCTATTTTTTCTCTTACATGATTAATATCTACGGATTTGTCGGTCATATCGGTTCCTTCAAATAACACATGTCCACTCGTAGGTATTTCCAATAAGTTTAAGGAACGCAAAAAAGTTGATTTACCGCAGCCGGAAGGTCCGATTAGTGCAAGAACATCCCCTTTTCTTATTGTTGTTGAAATTCCTTTTAAAACCTCATGCTCTCCAAAAGATTTACAAAGGTCTTTTATCTCTAAAATCACTTCTGGCTGTTTTTCATTTTTATTACCGCTCATTATTTCTCAACTTCCTTTCTAACACACTGACCGCTTTGCTTAATCCCACTACCATTAATAAATAAATCAATGCCACTGCGATTAATGGCATAAATGCTTCATATGTCACGCTTCGGATAATATCTCCACCCTTTGTAAGGTCCATCAGTCCAATGTATCCACTGATTGATGTTTCCTTTAACAAGCTGATAAACTCATTGCACAACGCCGGCAGAATATTTTTGATTGCCTGTGGCAGTATAATGGAAAGCATTGTCTGCTTATAGTTTAAACCAAGACTTCGTCCTGCCTCAAACTGTCCGACATCTACTGCCATAATACCGGAACGGACAATCTCTGCCACATATGCCGCTGAGTTCAAACCGAACGCTACCACTGCAACAAACATTTTTCCAGTATTAATACTCTGAAAGATAACATAATAAATAATTAACAGCTGAATCATGACTGGTGTTCCACGGACAATCGTTAAATATGCTTTGCAGAGCCCGTTTAAAATCGTAAGTCCCCCATTTCTGTCGTGGTTGGTTCTTACAATTGCAATTAAAAATCCAAGCACAATACCAATAACAATTGCAAAAATCGTGATAATTAATGTATTGCCAAGTCCTTTTAACATATACATATAGCGGTTATCCTGAATGAAATTCTGATAGAACTTTTCTCCAAGGGAACTTCCACTCTCAACTGTTGTTTTGTCATAAACGATAATGACCTGTTTGGATGTTGTATAGGTATCTGTAAAGTTAATGTTTTTCTTCCGGTCTTCTGTCACAGTAATGCCTGCCGCACCAATGTCAACTTTTCCGGTAGAAACGGCAGAAATAATAGAGTCAAATGCCATATCTTCAATCTTTAACTCCATTCCAAGCTTATCTGCAACTGCCTGCATAACATCTGCATCAATACCTACAATCTTATTATCCTCATAATATTCATATGGCGGGAATTCTGCATTTGTCGCCATGGTAAGTGTTCCATTCTCTCTTGAAACATCTTTTTTTATGTATGGATAATTTCCTTTTTCCGCATCAGAGCCTGTATAATTTTTCTTAATCTCATCAAGTGTTCCATCTGCTTTTAATTCTTCCAAAGCCTCATTCACACTGTTTAACAATTCGTCGTTTCCTTTGGCAACAACCATCGCATAATCTTCTAATGCAAACTCTTCATCTAAAATTGCAAGTCCGGGGTTCTGCTCTACAAATTCCAACGCCGGCTGTTCATCAATAACCACACAGTCAATTTTCCCCTGTTTCAGCGCCTGAACTGCGTCTGCACCTTTGTTATAACGTTCGACAACAGTGCCTGAACCGTCATTCTCGTAATCAGAAACATAGATGTCACCTGTTGTTCCAAGCTGAACACCAATCCGTTTTCCAGAAAGGTCATCTACAGATGTAATCATATTTGCTGCTTCTGCTGTCTCATTTGTGTCGTTGCCCTGTTTTGCCTGACAGACAACTGCTCCGGTTACCCCGGTAAACAGAAGTGTCATGGTAAAAAGCCAGAGTAAAATTTTTCTCTTTGTTTTCATAATTTCTGCTCCTTATAGATTTTTGATAATTTAGACACTTGCAAAACTCAAATGTCTTCTTATGCTTTTGTTTATTTTTCACAATCTAATCTGCATAAATATACATTATTTTTGATTAGAATACAAGAGATAACGGTAAATTTTATATTTTTTATGTTGGGAAAGTGGGTTGACGAAAGTGGAAAAATACTTTAAGGTTGAAGTAGGAATTTATTCTAAATTTATAGATAATTGCGAAACTCAATTTTAGTTATCTATGAGTTTCGCAATTACCTATCTAAATTTACCACAAAAGGAGATTTTTAAAATATGAAGAAAATTGCAAGCTTTACCATAGACCACATTAAATTAGAGCCGGGTGTTTATGTATCCCGCAAGGACAATGTCGGTGCAGAGGTTATCACAACATTTGACCTCCGCATGACCTCCCCGAACGATGAGCCGGTCATGAACACGGCTGAGGTGCATACCATTGAGCATCTGGCTGCAACTTTTTTAAGAAACCACCCTGTTTATGGTTCTAAAACCATTTATTTTGGACCAATGGGCTGCCGTACCGGATTTTACCTGCTATTAGCCGGAGATTATGAGTCAAAAGATATTGTTGGCCTGATGATTGAAATGTTTGAATTTATCCGTGATTTTAAAGGGGATGTCCCTGGTGCAAGCCCGAAAGACTGCGGCAATTATCTTGACATGAACCTTGGCATGGCTAACTATCTTGCGAAACGTTATTTAGACCATACGCTGTATCATATTGATGAGAAACATCTGGTGTATCCAGAATAAAACATCATTTGATTTTCCTGACTATCTCGAAAAAAAATATTTTATAAATATTTTTGCAATAAAAAAGGTGTAACGTCTTAATTTTTCAATAAAGACTTTACACCTTTTTGTTTTTATGAATTATATTTCATCTATGTTTTATTTATCAATATCTTCGCACAATATTCTGTACTTTTCTTTGAGTTCTTTAATATCCTCGATGGTTTCAACATTACATAAATCATTATAAATTCGCTGACGTTCCAGTTTTCTCGCCAATTCTTCTATTACTTCACTTGCATTTTTACTTGGCATTTTATCCAACATCCTTTCCACCGCCCTTCTATCTGATATAAAATATTATAGGCGGATTTCAAACCGGTGTAAAGCCTTTATTCAATTATCAATGTGCCTTAACTGCGTTTTAAAAAACTGCAAATAATATTTTCTTTTCCTGTCTTGGATTGTTTTTTTAAATTTTTAGAAAACTGATTGTTATACTCTGAATTTAGAAAATTGATAACTGTGTACTGACTATACGAAAGCATAGCTTCCTACAGCCAGTACACAATCCTTATAGAATTCTGTGTTTTTAAACACTAAGATATTTTTACATTTCATCAAAGGATTCTTTAATTTTATCCATAAATCCTTTTTTCTTTTTTGGTTTTTCCTGTGTGCCGTTACCGGCGTTTGTTCGGTTTAAGGAACCACCTGTCAGTTCATCAAAATGACGCAGTGCTTCTTTTGCCTCATTATTAAGTCCGGTCGGAGTCTGAACAACTAAAGTTACATACTGATCTCCACGCACATCTTTGTTTCTTAAGGAAGGAACGCCCTTACCTTTCAGACGGATTTTGGTATCGGTCTGTGTACCTGGTTTTACTTCGTATAAGACATCTCCGTCTACTGTGTTAATACGGATTTCACCACCCAATGCAGCCTGTGCAAATGAAATTGGTGCTGTGGAGAAAATATTCATATCCTGACGTTCGAAAATCGGATGTCTGGATACAACAACCTCTACTAAAAGGTCTCCCCTTGGTCCGCCATTAATTCCCGGCTCTCCTTTTTCACGGATACGTACACTCTGTCCATTATCAATACCAGCCGGAATGGTTACCTG
>CAKRCJ010000209.1 GCA_934307185.1 uncultured Roseburia sp. | reverse complement strand
ATGTATGAAAATGCAGTCCATCTACATAATCATACATATCCTCCGTGAACTGTTCCTTGAATTTATCAATTGTCACACCAAGACGGGAACCTTTCGCACATGGGTCATAAATTGCATGTTCCCCCTGTGTGGAGCACTCCGGGTTAATCCGTATTCCGATGCTTGTCTCTTTGCATAAATTTTTATATTTTTTCAGCTGGGCAAAAGAATTAAATACCATGTGGTCACAGATTTTGATAAGCTCTTTTATATCTTCCTCTTTGTAAGCAGGTGCAAACACATGATTTTCTTTTCCCATTTCTTCTTTTCCAAGACGTGCTTCCAAAAGTCCGCTTGCCGTTGTTCCACTAATATATTCTCCAATCAGCGGATATTCATAAAAACAGGAAAACGCCTTCTGGGCGAGTAAAATTTTACAGCCTGTATCCTTTTCTACCTTCTGGAGAATGGAAAGATTTCTTTTTAATTGTCCTTCATCTATAATATAACATGGTGTTTTCAGCTCATCTATTTTCATCCTGTCCGCTCATGCCTCTTTCTATTTTACACAGTGTATTTTTACTCTACTTCTTCCGGATTTTCGCAGACTACCCACGGAAGTCCCCATTTATTTAATGCTTCCATATATGGGTCCGGATCAAATTCTTCCACATTAAATACGCCCGGCTTTTTCCAGAGTCCCTTGACAACCATCATTGTTCCAATCATTGCCGGCACACCTGTCGTATAAGAAATTGCCTGTGAGCCCACTTCTCTATAGCATTCCTGATGATCACATACATTGTAAATATAAATTGTTTTTTCTTTTCCGTCTTTTACACCTTTGAAAATACATCCGATGTTTGTTTTTCCAACTGTTCTTTCCCCAAGGCTTGCCGGGTCTGGAAGCAGTGCTTTTAAAAACTGGATTGGCACAATTTCTTTTCCTTCAAACTGAATTGGTGTTGTTGAAAGCATACCAACATTCTCTAAGCATTTCATATGAGTAAGATAACTCTGTCCAAATGTCATAAAGAAACGGATTTTTTTCACTCCCGGAATATTTTTTGCAAGCGACTCTATTTCCTCATGATGTAAAAGATACATATCCTTTTTTCCTACTTCCGGGAAATTATATTCACGCTTGATAGACATTGGCTCAACTTCCACCCAGTGTCCGTCCTCCCAGTAGGAACCCATAGCTGATACTTCCCTTAAATTAATCTCCGGGTTAAAATTTGTTGCAAATGGATAACCATGGTCACCTCCATTGCAGTCTAAAATATCTATGTAATGAATTTCATCAAAATAATGCTTTAATGCATATGCTGAATATACGCTTGTCACACCCGGGTCAAAGCCACTTCCTAAAATTGCTGTAATTCCTGCGTCTTCATATTTTTTCCGGTAAGCCCACTGCCAGGAATAATCAAAATATGCTGTAAAGCCTTCCTTTTTACAACGCTCTTCATAAATTTTTCTCCACTCCGGGTCATCTGTATTCTCTGCCTCATAGTTGGCAGTATCGATATAATCTACTCCCGTTGCAAGGCAGGCATCCATAATTGTTAAATCCTGATATGGAAGCGCTACATTTAAAACAGCGTCCGGTTTATATTCTTTCATTAAATTGATTAACTCTTCTGTATTGTCGGCATCCACCTGTGCAGTTGTAATCACCGTCTTTGTTGTCGGCTGTAATTTTTCCTTCACTGCATCACACTTTGATTTTGTTCTGCTGGCAATCATAATCTCAGTGAATACCTCACTGTTCTGACAGCATTTTGCAATTGCTACAGATGCAACACCACCACATCCAATAATCATTACTCTACTCATTTTTCATTCTCCTTTTTCTGATTGTTATTTTTTTAACGATTTTCCTCATCCTCAAGCATATCTTCTAAATATTTTGGAAGCATAAATGCTCCACGATGAAGATTTGTCGTATAATATCTGGTCTTTATATGAAGCTTTTTCCACTCTTTTTCCCGAAGGTCATTCATCGGATGATACTTTTTAGACGCAAATCCAAAAAGCCAGTAACCGGAAGAACAGGTTGGAATGTGTGCCTGATAAACACGGCTGATTGGAAATGCCCGGAATGCTTTTCTGTGCATCTTCATGCACTCCTCTTTATCCTCATCATAAAATGGACTTCCGTGCTGATAAACCATAATACCGTCTTCTTTTAACGCTTTATAGCAGCTTCCATAAAACTCTTTTGTAAAAAGTCCCTCTGTATGCCCAAAAGGGTCTGTGGCATCATTAATAATTAAATCATACTCTGCTGTTTTATTCCGGATAAAACGCAGTCCATCCTGATAGTAAACATTTACTCTTTTATCTTCCAGACCACATGCAAGCTCCGGAAAATGCTCCCTGCATACTTCCACTAACATTTCATCCGGCTCAACAACATCTATTTTTTCAATGGATTGATACTGTGTCAGTTCCTTGGCAACTCCGCCGTCGCCACCTCCTATAATAAGGACATGCCGCACATCCGGATGAACCGCCATTGGGACATGGGTTACCATTTCATCATAGATAAATTCATCCTTTTCCGAAAAAAGAATCTCACCATCTAATGCCAAAAATTTACCAAACTCTACGGACTCTAATACATCAATTCTCTGACAGTCACTGTTTCCGCTAAACAGCTGTTTTTCAATTCGCATGGAAAGCTTTACATTTGATGTATGAAGCTCCGAAAACCACATTTCCATCCTGCGTTCCTCCTTATCTTTGTTAAACGAGTACCATCAGATGCTCAACTGCAGGGTCTTCTGTTCCCTGCATCGAACATCCTTTTTCCTTTGCATATATGATGTACTCAATAATTTCATCCGTAATTTCTTCGCCCGGTGCAAGAATTGGAATTCCCGGCGGATAGCACATTACAAATTCACCGGAAATACGTCCCTTTGTCTCACGTATTGGAAGTGATATTTTTTGCGCATAAAAAGCTTCCTGTGGAGACTTTATTACTTTCGGTGCAATATACTCCCCGGATAAAAGTCCTGCCCTGTCTTTTTTATATAATCTTGCAATGTCAGAGAGTGCTCCGACAAGTCTTTCAATATCCTGCGTTCTGTCCCCAATCGAAATATAAGCCAAAATATTACAGATATCGCCAAACTCAATCTGAATATCATATTCATCCCGCAGCAGGTCATATACTTCAATTCCTGCCAGTCCAATTCCAAGTGTATAAACAGAAAGCTTTGTCACATCATAATCATAAACACTTGTTCCGTTTATAAGATCCTTTCCATAAGCATAATAACCACCAATATTATTAATCTCATTTCTTGCATATTCTGCCATCTGTGATACCTTTGCAAAAGAGTCTTCCCCTCTTAATGCCAGATTTCTTCTTGAAATATCCAGACTTGACAAAAGCAGATACGATGCACTTGTCGTCTGTGTCAGATTAATAATCTGTCTGACATAATCTGCATTCATTCCCTCATTCACAAGCAGAATAGAGCTTTGTGTCAGGCTTCCACCGGATTTATGCATAGAAACCGCTGACATATCTGCACCTGCATCCATTCCGGATACCGGAAGATTTTTTCCAAAATAAAGATGTGTTCCGTGTGCTTCATCTGCAAGCACTTTCATCCCATGTGCATGTGCAAGCTTTACAATTGCCCGAAGGTTTGAACAAATTCCATAATAAGTCGGATTGTTTACAAGCACTGCCACTGCATCTGGATTTTCCTTAATTGCCTGTTCCACACAGGGCACTTCCATTCCAAGTGATATTCCAAGCTTTGAGTTCACTTCCGGGTTCACATAAACCGGAATTGCCCCGCATAATACCAATGCATTAATGGCACTTTTATGTACATTTCTTGGCAGAATAATCTTATCTCCTCTTTTACAGACCGATAAAATCATACTTTGTACCGCAGAGGTTGTTCCACCCACCATAAGAAACGCATGTTTTGCATGAAAGGCATCTGCCGCCAGCTCCTCTGCATCCCGGATAACTGAAACCGGATGGCACAGGTTATCTAATGGTTTCATTGAATTTACATCAATCCCTACACATTTTTCCCCTAATAATTCTACCAATTCCGGATTTCCTCTTCCTCTTTTATGTCCCGGCACATCAAAAGGCACCACCCGCTGTTTTCTGAATTTCTCTAAAGCCTCATAAATAGGCGCTCTTTTCTGATTTTCTCTGTCCATAACCTTCTCCATCTTATTTTTGTCTGTACGCCGCTGTCACATCCGTTAAAAAACAGAACAAAGAATGTGCCTTGGCACATTCTCGCGCCTGCGGCGGTCGCTTGCGACATCTGCCTTATACGCCGCAGTGCGCATCCTCGCGGAGCGTTTTTTGCTTTACAGGAAAGCAATTTCCTATAAAGCAAAAAAAGAGGACTGCATTACACAGTCACCCTTTGCTAAATCAATCTATTCTAATATTCGTAAAGTATCTCTCTGTTTTATTTCCGATACTACTATCGTTTTTTCAGAAGCAAATATACTGTCACTCTTATTTATTGACCGTTTCACAAGATGACGTGCACACGCACTAAATTACTGATTATAAAGTAATCAACTTATAAAATTTGAGCTTCTAACTCAATCAATAACGTGGCTCTCCCTGCCACACCGGCAACTGACCCGCCCGTCCGTTAGGCTGCCTCATATTATATGAGTGGTCATACATTTGCATGAAAAAACGTGATTTGATTTTCATACGTGAAAAAGTCTATCA
>CAKRCJ010000208.1 GCA_934307185.1 uncultured Roseburia sp. | reverse complement strand
GCGGTAAATGGTCTTATCGTCTTTTTCGATAGCATCCCACTTATTTACCGCAATGATAATGCCTTTTCCACGGTCATGTGCAATTCCTGCAATCTTCGCATCCTGCTCAGTGACACCCTCTGTGGCATCAATTACGATAATACATACATCTGCGCGCTCTACTGCCGTTACTGCACGGATAATGCTGTAACGCTCAATTTCTTCTTTAATCTTATTCTTACGTCTTAAGCCTGCAGTATCAATAAATACATATTCTTTTCCGTTGTATTTGATGTCTGTGTCAATGGCATCTCTTGTTGTACCTGCAATATCAGATACGATGACACGGTCCTCCTTTGCAAGCTTGTTAATAAGGGAAGATTTTCCTACGTTCGGTTTTCCGATAATGGCAATCTTCGGGCGGTCATCCTCCTCATCATCCTTCTTGTAATCCGGGAAATACTTTACAACCTCATCTAACATATCTCCGAGTCCAAGCATGGAAGCGGCAGAAACCGGGAACGGATCCCCAATACCAAGATTATAAAATTCATAGACATCTGCCATATACTTCTCAAAGCTGTCCACTTTATTGACAACTAAAACAACCGGTTTTCCCGAACGGCGCAGCATATCTGCCACTTTGGCATCAGAGTCCTGCAGCCCCTGTCTTACATCGACAAGAAAAATAATTACATCTGCCGTTGCAATGGCAATCTCTGCCTGCTCTCTCATCTGGGATAAAATAATATCATGGCTGTCCGGTTCAATACCGCCGGTATCAATCATTGTAAAATTATGGTCTAACCATGAAACCTCCGCATAAATACGGTCTCTGGTAACTCCCGGTGTATCTTTTACAATGGAAATGCGTTCACCGGCAAGGGCGTTAAATAATGTAGACTTTCCTACATTCGGGCGTCCAACAATCGCTACTACTGGTTTACTCATTTATAAACTCCTTTTCTCATGTACAAGTATATTATTAGTTATTCCTCATTCTCTTTAAAATAACACTAACAGTTTACAATAAAAAAGATGGAATAACAATATTTATTCCATCTTTTTTCATATGCAGTTTATCTATTCTGCTATTTTCCCTGATGCCCGCTTTTTCAGTCAATCATTGCATCGTATCTCCTGTCAACGCATCATATTCTTCATAAGTCAGCAGCTTTCTTTCTGCATTTACAATTCCAAGCTTTTCAAGTGTCTGGATGATATGCGTACATTTCGGGCCAAAATTAATATATGCACTGCCATTTGTCTCCAGATGTACCCATCCTCCTTTTTCCTGTGGTACTCCTTCTAACACCTCTTCTGTCACATCAACATCGTCCACATAATAAGAACTGTAACTCCAGATGACTCCGTCCGGATTATAAAAATTCAACAATAATGTATTATAATAGCGGCTATCATAGTCTTCTGTTTCATCGGAAGAACTTAAGGCATACAGCTGATACTCATTCATATTCCCTTCTTCAATATCCGCCATCACCGCTGATACAATTTCCTTCAATTCATCTTCGGAGAAGCGATATTCCTCCTCCCGTCCGCTTTCATCTGTAAATGCAATATCTCCGGCGTAATACTCATTATTTTTATAATTTCTACCAAAAATATCCCCTGCCATATTTTCCGGCTTGCTCTCTAGTGCGATAATACTCCAGAGAACAGAGTCTTTATTTTCAACATCTTCTTTAGCTGCCGGAATTGGATATATTCTGCTTAAACGCTTTCCATTATTTAATCTGTATTGTATCTGAACCGTATAGTAATTTTCTGCCGTCATGCATTCCTGCTTGTTTTCTAAAATCTTTTTCTGAATGTCAATTACCTTTGCAATGTCTTCTTCCGACACATACCGTATTCTATAATCCATATCAACAACGACACTCTTTACCTCGGAAACCTCCGGCACTTTTCCTTCAATATGAAAAACATCAGTTTTAAAAATTCCTAAAAATGCCACGGAAAAAATTGCTAAAATTCCCCACTCCGCCATCATTTTTTTATTAAAAATACGGAAATTCTTCTCAATTAACATTTCTGCTGCAAAAAAGGCAATCGCTTCAATGAGAAGAACACTAAACAACAGCAGTAGAAACGTCCCCCTATCTCCCATACTTTTTGTCTTTATGACATAGGTAAATAACATTCCAAGTCCTGTTCCGACACAGATGCCGACTCCCCAGCGGAAGATTGGGCGAATTTTTTTCATGCTGAGTAAATCTCCTGCCACCTCAAGCTGTCTTTTTTTATAAAGCTGATATGCTGCAAGCAGAAATACAACACCCGCTAAAGCATAAATAATCACAAGGCCTCCCCCGGTAAATTCAATCCCGGTCGTCTCATATTTTGTATCCCGCAGTTCATTTATTCTCAGATTATTATTCAGGTAATAAATCGGAGATAAAATGCACGATTTCCCAGGATTCCAGCTATCTGACACACCAAAACAGATGGTCTGTATAAGCATATCCATTAAAAACATGCAGCCCACATATAAGTAGTTCACAATCCCATAGTAAAATGGAAATGCCAAAAGCTGTCCGGTAAACATTGCCACAAATACACCGAGCGCCAGTGCAAAAAAGGTCACTCCGAGCGCTGCCCCAAACCAGAACAGAATATATTCTATCTTTGTGATGTGCGATGCAATGCAGACAAACACGGTAATAATAAAGGTCAAAATCTGTGGAAGCACCATAAATGCTGCTGCGGAACAGAAGTTTGTCGTAAATAACTCCAGACGGTTGACTGGCAGTGAATGTATCATATTTGTATTTCTAGACGAATACAAATATGAAAATACTGCCATAATTGCAGCCGCCGCAAAAATAAAGGTCGGTATCTGGTTTAATGCAACGCGCATTGTCTCTGCAACCGCTAACATCTGCTTCTGCGACTGTACATAGCCTTCCATATGTGCATAACTCTGCATATTTAACCACAGGCTTACCGGCAGGACAAAGATCAGATAGCAGGTGTATAGTGCCCATAATGGCCAGAAATGCGTCATATTTTTTTTAAAAATTGTCTTATTAAAACAGAATGTCTTTGACTTCATAATCTGCACCTCCCATTTCGTAGATAAATATTTCCTCTAGTGTGAGTGGAAGCACATCAACAATTGTCGGATTTTCCATCAGAAGCGCTTTTTCTGCTTCTTTTGGATTTCCTTTTACAATAAGTGTGTAGACACGTCCTGTATTTGCCATATGAAGCACTTCAAATTCATCTGGCAGCTTTGGCACACCACTCTGGCAGGCAACCTGGATTTTGGAAATATTTCCCTGCAAGTCACTTAACGAACGTTCAATCATAATTTTTCCATGATGCATAATTCCCACATGGTCACAGGTATCCTCTAACTCTCTTAAGTTGTGGGAGGAAACCAATACGGTCATCTTCCGCTCCGCAACCTCGGAGACTAAAATACTCCAGATTTGCCTCCTCATGACAGGGTCTAATCCGTCAACCGGCTCATCTAAAATAAGAAGCTCCGGTCTGCAGCAGATAGCAAGCCAGAATGCGACCTGTTTCTGCATACCTTTTGAAAGTCTCCTGATATTCCGTTTCACATCAATATTCGAAAAGAACTCCTGCATTTTATAAAACAATTTACTGTCAAACTGCGGATAAATGCCTGCATAAAACCGCATCATCTCCATTGTATCTGCCTGCATAAAATAAAACAGCTCATCCGGGATATATGCCATTTTTGCTTTCACTTCCCGGTTCTCATATACAGGACTTCCATCAATTAAAATTTCTCCCGCATCCGGCCGGTAAACTCCGGTTAAATGTCTGATAAGTGTGGATTTTCCTGCTCCGTTTGGTCCTACAAGTCCGTAGATTTCCCCTTTTCCGACATGCATATCCACACCGTTTAATGCGTCAAAATTATCAAAGTTTTTTTTCAAGCCATGAACCTCAATCATTTTGCCTCTCCTCCTTTTGCCAATTCACTGATACGCTGCTTTAAGCTGTCTTCGTCCACCGAAAGGAATAAAAGCTCTGTTACCACCTCATCAAATTCTTCCATCAGTTCCCCATTGCGGATTTCTAACACCTCATCACGCTCTGCAACAAAAGTTCCCCTGCCTGCAACCGTATAAATATATCCTTCCATCTCCAGTTCCTTATATGCTTTCTGAATGGTATTGGGATTGATTGCAAGCTTCGAAGCCAGCTCCCGCACAGAAGGCAGCTTTTCATTTGCCATTAGAGAATTTGAAATGACCAGTTTCCGCAGTCCATCTTTTATCTGCTCATAAATTGGTTTTGCGTCCCTATAATTTAGCTGAATCAAATACATAACCTCCCATCTGTACTATCTGTACTATCTGTATTATGTGTATTACTATTTATCATACAGTTAATATAGCATGGGAGATTTTGTAATTCAATGAAGATAATCCTAGGATATTATTAAATTTTCTTTAAGATATGCTTTTAAAAGCTCAAAGGTATTTTTCACCCCGTCGACGTGGCTTCTCTCATAGCCGTGGGAAGCATATACCCCCGCACCGATTAATCCGTGACGGATATCATATCCGGCAGTTAATGCAACATCCGCATCCGAACCATAGTACGGATAAACGTCCACTGCAAAGTCAATATTGTTCTCTTTTGCAGCTTTTACAAGTCCGCTTACCACATCGTAATGATACGGTCCATGGCTGTCTTTTGCACAGATAGATACCTGTGTCTCATCGCAGGCAAGTCCGTCCCCGACACAGCCC
>CAKRCJ010000207.1 GCA_934307185.1 uncultured Roseburia sp. | reverse complement strand
CGCATAGAAATGCAATAGTTGCTCCGGTCTGTTTTCTTTTCTTGTAGTGTAAAAATAAATTGTAAAATTTCTTTCCTACTGTCGTTCGTTACTTCAAGACGATAGTCGCAAAATCTGCTATACTACGCTCCCTAAACTCCGGTTTGATTAGTTGTAAATTTATAAAGTATGTACAACAATTAGAAAGAGTAAATCTATATATAAGATTAACTAATGAAAGAATATAAAATGCACAAAAATTCTTATAAAAAGACGTTTTTTTTCTATATGTGCAAAGCGTCAAAGAACAGGCAAACACATTGACTTTGCAAAAGCTGGTGTATTAATATATTGATATAACATTGCTACGCAAAACAAGGAGGTAAAATCCTCTCCTCGTTTGGAGAAACTCGGATTTTGCTTCGCAAAACAAGGAGGATAAATCAATGCAGGAATTTAAACCAGTAAAAGAAGGAAAAGTACGTGAGGTCTATGATAATGGAGATAGCCTGATTATTGTAGCTACCGATAGAATTTCAGCATTTGACCATATTTTAAAGAACAAAATCACAAAAAAAGGTGCTATTTTAACACAAATGTCAAAGTTCTGGTTTGATTATACAAAGGATATTGTTCCAAACCATATGATTTCTGTTGATGTAAAAGACATGCCTGAATTTTTCCAGAATGAAAAATATGATGGAAACAGCATGATGTGTAAAAAATTAGAGATGCTTCCAATCGAATGTATCGTCCGCGGATATATTACCGGAAGTGGCTGGGCAAGCTATAAAGAAAATGGCACAGTCTGTGGAATAAAGCTGCCGGAAGGACTGGTAGAGTCCGACAAATTACCGGAACCGATTTATACTCCTAGTACAAAAGCAGATTTGGGCGACCATGACGAAAATATATCCTTTGAACAGAGCGTAGAAGTTTTGGAAAAACTTCATCCTGGAAAAGGCGAAGAATATGCAGCAAAAATTAAAGATGCAACTATTGCACTTTACAAAAAATGTGCCGAATATGCGTTAAGCAAAGGAATTATCATTGCAGATACCAAGTTTGAGTTTGGTCTGGATGAGAACGGAAATGTAGTTCTGGGAGACGAAATGCTTACACCGGACAGCTCAAGATTTTGGCCGTTAGAGGGCTATGAAGCAGGAAAGGGACAGCCATCCTTTGACAAACAGTATGTAAGAGACTGGTTAAAAGCAAATCCGGATAATGATTTCCTTTTACCGGAAGAGGTAGTAACAAAGACAGTTGATAAATATAAAGAGGCATTTGCTTTATTGACAGGAAAAGAATTCAAATAAATAACAACGCCGTGCGGCAGAAAAATAAACTGTATTGGATTGGACTTTTTAGAAAACCAGCGGAAAGGCAGAAACGATTATATGTATAACGACGAGTTGAAAAAAGACACTCCATGGGACGATTTACATGAAGAATGTGGCGTTTTTGGAATGTATGATTTTGATGGGGGTGATGTGGCGTCAACGATTTATTACGGATTGTTTGCGTTACAGCACAGAGGACAGGAAAGCTGCGGTATTGCAGTAAGTGAGACGAGTGGACCAAAAGGAAAAGTTACTTCCTATAAAGGAATGGGACTTGTAAATGAAGTATTTACGCAGGATAATTTAGAGCCGATGAAAGGTGATATCGGGGTGGGACATGTCCGCTACTCAACTGCCGGTGCTTCTACCAGAGAGAATGCACAGCCATTGGTTTTAAACTATGTGAAAGGTACGCTGGCACTTGCCCATAATGGAAACCTGATTAATGCAATGGAGCTTCGGAAAGACCTTGAATATACAGGAGCTATTTTCCAGACTACGATTGACTCGGAAGTGATTGCTTACCATATCGCAAGGGAACGTCTGAAATCAAATACAGTAGAGGAAGCAGTGGGAAGAGCCTGCCGGAAATTAAGAGGTGCATATTCCCTGGTTGTCATGAGTCCGAGAAAATTAATCGGGGCGAGAGACCCGTTCGGATTTAAACCGCTTTGTATTGGAAAAAGAGATAATTGCTATATTCTTGCATCAGAAACCTGTGCACTTGATACAATCGGAGCAGAATTTGTCCGTGATGTTCTGCCGGGGGAGATTGTGACGATTACACCGGAAAAAGGTATTCAGTCTGACATGTCTATGGCATTAGAAAAAGGACAGGAAGCAAGATGTATCTTTGAGTATATTTATTTTGCAAGACCGGACAGCAGAATCGATGGCATGAGCGTTTATCATTCCAGAATAAAAGCGGGACGTTTCCTTGCGATTGACTCCCCGGTAGAAGCAGATTTGGTTGTGGGAGTACCGGAGTCCGGAAATGCGGCAGCACTTGGATATTCCTTACAGTCTGGTATTCCATATGGAACTGCATTTGTAAAAAATGGTTATGTTGGAAGAACATTTATTAAACCAAAACAGAGCAGCCGTGAGTCAAGTGTGCGTGTAAAACTGAATGTTTTGAAAGAGGCAGTAGACGGAAAACGAATTATTATGATTGATGATTCCATCGTGCGTGGAACAACTTCAGACCGGATTGTGAAAATGCTTCGTGATGCCGGCGCAACAGAAGTACATGTAAGGATTAGTTCTCCTCCATTTTTATGGCCATGCTATTTCGGAACAGATATTCCGGAGCGGGAGCAGCTTATTGCTTATAATAGAAGTATAGAAGATATTCGGAAAATTATTGGTGCAGACAGCCTGGGCTATCTTGAAATCAACCGGCTTCATGAGATGGTGGAAGGATTGAATGTCTGTAAAGGCTGTTTTACCGGAAAATATCCGTTAGAACCGCCAAAGGAAGATATTCGTGGTGACTTCGAGCGTTAAGTGTGGTATCATGTGCATTGGGAAACAGCGAAAATGTAAGTAGGATTAGGTTGGAAAAAGGTGGTTTTCAATTTTGAGCAATTTGACAACTGTTAAGTTGTGAGCCATCTTTTGCCCTTATTTCTGACAATAATAAAGAGAAAAAAGGAGACAAAAATGAGTACAGATAGATACACAAGTCCTTTGTCAGAGCGTTATGCCAGCAAAGAGATGCAGTATATTTTTTCCCAGGATATGAAGTTTAAAACCTGGAGAAAATTATGGATTGCATTGGCAGAGACGGAGATGGAGCTTGGATTAAGCGAGAATGGCAAGCCTGTTATTACACAGGAGCAGATTGACGAGTTAAAAGCACATGCGGAGGATATTAATTACGATGTTGCAAGAGAGCGTGAAAAACAGGTACGTCATGATGTGATGAGCCATGTATATGCTTATGGAAAACAGTGTCCGAAGGCAGCAGGAATTATCCATCTTGGTGCAACTTCCTGTTATGTAGGAGATAACACAGATATTATCGTAATGAATGAAGCTTTAAAGCTTGTTCACAAAAAACTTGTGAATGTTATCAGTGAGCTTGCAAAGTTCGCAGACAAATATAAAAAACTTCCAACACTTGCGTTTACCCATTTCCAGCCGGCACAGCCGACAACTGTTGGAAAAAGAGCAACACTTTGGACGCAGGAATTTCTTATGGATTTAGAGGATTTGGAATATGTAATGGGAAGCTTAAAACTTCTTGGCTCTAAAGGAACAACCGGAACACAGGCAAGCTTTCTTGAGTTATTTAATGGTGACCAGGAAACAATTGATAGAATTGACCCGATGATTGCAGAAAAAATGGGATTTAAAGAGTGCTATGCCGTTTCCGGACAGACTTATTCCAGAAAAGTAGACACAAGAGTTGCAAATATTTTAGCAGGAATAGCAGCAAGTGCTCATAAAATGTCAAATGATATCCGTCTTTTGCAGCATTTGAAAGAAGTAGAAGAACCATTTGAGAAAAACCAGATTGGCTCCTCTGCGATGGCATATAAGAGAAATCCAATGCGTTCCGAGCGTATCGCATCTCTTTCCCGCTATGTCATGGTAGATGCGTTAAACCCTGCCATTACTTCTGCAACCCAGTGGTTTGAGCGAACATTAGACGATTCTGCAAATAAGAGATTAAGCATTCCGGAAGGATTTCTGGCAATTGACGGTATCTTAGACCTTTGCTTAAATGTTGTAGACGGACTTGTTGTATATGACAAAGTTATCACAAAACATATGATGGCAGAGCTTCCATTTATGGCAACAGAAAATATTATGATGGATGCAGTAAAAAATGGTGGTAACCGCCAGGAATTACATGAAAAAATCCGTCAGCTTTCCATGGAAGCAGGCAAAAATGTAAAAGTAGAAGGAAAAGATAACAATCTGTTAGAGTTGATTGCAGCAGACCCTTCGTTTAACCTTACTTTAGAAGAATTACAGGCTACAATGGATCCGTCAAAATATGTAGGACGCGCGCCAATCCAGGTGGATAAATTTCTTGCAAATGTTGTAAATCCGGTATTGGAAGCGAATAAAAATGAGCTTGGGGTGAAGGCGGAGATTAATGTATAAAACCGGAGTTTAATGAAAATAAATGACGCTGCCACATTGTTAGGTTGTGTTATGGATTTGAAAAGACTTTTTTGGGAGTCTGCTACGAATAAAAAATGCAGGGATGGCATCGAAAATTCCATCCCTGCATTTTTTATTCCAATCAGGTTTGCGAGAAGTCTTTTCAAATCCATCCCGGCAGGTAGTGAGGTGGCAGCTGTATTTCATCAAACTCCTGGCAAATGCCTGGCACTGGCACTTCAAACTATTAAAGAACTGCACAAAGACCTTAAAACGGATTTAGATAACGTAGATTTGCAGATTTTGTGGC
>CAKRCJ010000206.1 GCA_934307185.1 uncultured Roseburia sp. | reverse complement strand
GGTAACTCTTCCGTCTTCCACTTTCGTTATTTCGTATCCTAAATCATAAATTTCTCTTTTTAAAACTGCCTCAAGTCCAAAATGACAAGGCACAAGTAAATCAAATGTTCTCACTGAATTCTCCTCTGAAAATAAGTCTAAAAACCTATTCTTATATTATCTGTTCTAATTTGAACTGTCAATTGTTAATATCTTGTAGTTTTCTATTCAAATTCCTTCCGGATTGCATTTACCCCACCAATTACTGTATATACTTCAAAGCCTTCTTTTCCAAGCTTTCTTGCTGCAAGCAGACTTGTACTTCCATATTCACAGTATAAAAGCAGCGGCCTGCATGTTTTAAATTTCTGTATCCAGAGCGGTTCATCACTGTATGGAATATTTCTTGCACCTTTTAAATGATATGCCCTGTATTCTTCCGGTTCCCTGATATCTATAATAACAGGCTTCTTTTTAAAACATATCCCTTCAATATCCCGGGGATGAATTGTATAAAATGCCATATTTCCCCCTTCTATGAAAAAAAGCCGCCACACAAGGATAAGATACAAAGTGAATATCCCGGTGTGACAGCTTCTCTTTTCTTTCCTCACTACATTCTATGCAGTTACCGGAAAAAAGTTCTACTGCTTAGTATTATGACAATCAGATGTTTTGTTTGTGGACTTGTTCGAAGATTTATCAGAAGTTTTGTTCTGTCCGCCCTTATTCTGTCCATTGCTGTTTTCATAGCTGTTCTGCTCGTAGCTGTTTTCGCTCTTATTTTTTGTGTCCATATTCTTTGCCATTTTTCAATCCTCCTTCATAGCATTACACTTACGTGCAATTCTATTATTTGAAAAATAACGCAAAATATACATTTTTTAAATTGCTTTTTAAAATTAGATAGGATATACTAACGGTGTGATACATTAGTATCAAAGTTATACCCCTTATTAATTATTTATACTCCCCTCAGAAAAAGCCAAGTGCGGTTGCACCTGGCTTTTTCTATTTTCATAATTTACTTTTTACATCTGATAATACATCAGATTATCTCTTAAGTCGTCATTCATCACGCCGCCTGCTTTTTTGTACTTCTCATATACAGCCGCAATTCTTTTTATCTTCTTTGAGCACTGAATGTCATATCTGTTTAACAATTCCTGATACATCGGATTTGCTTTCAGGTCTGCGCGCAATTCTTTTGCAAATGGACAATACTGCATCAGAATTTCCCTTGCAACTTTATTCAGACGATAACTTCCCCTTGACTCGTATTTAATCCAGTTCTGGTAATCCTTTACAAAAACTTCCCTGTAATTATTCTTTGCACGGAACAGGGCATTTTTCACTTTTTCCTTTGCATCTGCGGAAAGTTCAAAGTTCTTGCGGTAAAACTGGATATAATCGCAATATTCTGCTGTTAAAGACTTTTCACGGATATCATTCCAGTGTACACCCTGTATCTTACGGCAGATTTCCCAGCGATATCTTCCGATTGTCTCAATCATCATATCCTCTAAGTCTACCGCAGTAAAGACAGGGAACATGAAACGCGCCGGTGTATCTCTTTTTACGCCTGCTGTTTCCTGCCACATCATAGCTTTCGTACCTGCATTTGGCATTAAAATAATATCCGGAATTACTTCCTTCATGATGCTTTCATGATTAATTCCCTTATCCGGGTCTGAGAACATTACCTCACGGTAAAATACTGAAAAATCTACCTTTCGAACCTTATTAATTACTTCTTCCAGTTTTCCTGCCGTAACTAACATCTTTTCGACAGAATTAATTAAATCATATTCTCCTAAAATTGGACAGAATGTGGAAATTTTTCCATAAGTAGCTCTGTTACCGGAGGTAAACATGTTCTGAATTTCATATTTTACCTTCATATCCCGGTTTCCCTGAAGCTGCTTTAACTGCACATCGTTTATTTTCTTGCTCTTTAACATATCCGCAAGATACTGTGCATAATCCATATCAAATTCATTCTTCGAAGGTTCTTTTCTTCCCTCATAAATTGCCTTCAGCCACTCATACATCGTATATACATGTTCCGAATTACACATGTCGAGATGTTCTGTCAGATCATACAACGCATTGGCATTTTCTTCCCCTACCATCTGAACGTCCATAAAACCAAAATTCAAGAACATTTCAATAATCGGTGTCGGCTCATCTTCATCGTTCATTACTTTAATAAAAACTTTATAATAAACATCATAGAAAATCGGTGCAAGCTGTTTCCGAATACGGTATGCTTCATCATCTGTTGAGAAAATATCCGGCAAATCCCTATATTCCGTAATTTTATTCCGGATTTTTTCAATCTGCGTCTCGTCTAATTCTGCATAAGTTAAAATATGCTCCAGACAATCCTCGCTTTCCTCCTCATCATCTTCGTATTCGTCCTCATCATCAAGCACACCAATGGAAGCTACTTCTTCTAGTCCATTTGAGCCAAAGTCATAGCTCTGATATTCTTTCCAGCGATACTCCACAACTTTTGGGTCATAAATATTTAATTTCTTTACAAGTTCAATTAAAAGCTTTACCTTTTTATGAATTTGGTCTAAATCTTCATGATTAAGCCCTGCACGGATTGCCAAATCAAAAAATAACTGGAAAATATCTTTACCGGACTCACTCATCAGTAAATCTTTGTTATATAAAAGGTAAGAAGCCATCTCACTGACACCCTGTGTCACTCTTCGCATCTGTGCAGATGCCTCCATAATCGCACCAACACAAAGGCTGTCATCCTGCTCCATCAAATCCAGATATGCATTTAAAAATCCGTTTACTAAACTATTACTATTGTTTATCTCCCATTGTTCTGCCTTATGTACCATCTCTAAGGAATGAAAATAATCCATTTTGGAAAATGCCTGTTCCTCTAAATCATACTGGCTGCAAATTGTTTTATAATCATTATATAAAGTCTCTACTACAGAATGAAATTGTCTGCATTTCAAATCCAAGTCAGCATACAGCTGAAGCATTTTATGCCGCTGCTGTATCGCAGACTTTAAAAAATATCTGCGCACACGCTGTTCTTCGCATAAAATCTGTTTTAAATCCTCTGAATTTTCACATGGATAGATTGCAAGTATTGTATCTTCCGCTGCAATATAATCGCAAATAAATCTGTCATTTTCAAGAATACCAACAATATTATTCTTTTCTAACGTTACTTCTGTAAACGCATACTTCTGGATTACAGAGCCCTCCTGAATAAAATACCACTCATTTACTTTATCATTCTTCTTTGCAACAACCTGACCTTTTTGTACTTTCAATACTTCCATACAATCTACCTGCCACTTTCTTTTTCTGTTCGTTTTTCTATTTTATTTCTGTTAAGATTTTGTCTAAAATATAGTTTGCAGCTATTATTATATCTGTTTCTTTCGATTTTGTCGCTACTTTTTCAAACATTTCTCTTGCAGAAATAACTGAAATAACATCAACGAACATTAGTGGCTCAATTACTTTCTCCCTGTGTTATTTTTATGCAAATCTCTGCTTCATTTTATGCTTTACATTCCGCATATTTTCTATAAACCTGCCATCAGCTTCATAGAAAAGCAGTCCAGCCGAGACAGTGATTAATACGTTAAACGGAATTGCAAAATACCATGCACTGAACATGATTTTTCCGCCCAATTCAAAATGATAATAAACCATTTGTACTAAAAATATATGATATGATGCCTGACCAATCACTGTCAATGTACTTCCGATAACTCCCGGCAATTTTACATGATAAAACTTGCGGAACATTAAAACAATAATTGGAAAAATGTAAAATGCAATCGGCATTGCCGTTGTTTTCCAGTAATCAAAAATAATCAAATCTTTATCAAAGCCATATACTGCAATAATATATGTAATTCCTATCAGAAACATTAAAACCATCTGATGGCGTTTTACCCTGTGCTCCGGATACAAATACAGATAACAGCCAAAAGCAATCAATAACAGATAACGTCCTATGCTCAATCTGTAATAATACTTATCCATTTGAAATACCTTGACACCAATTTCATATAAAAGATTTGCTGATGCCGATATAATAATGCCCCACTTTGCATTTTTCTCCACTAATTTATATATAATAGGAAAAATCACAAGTAACTGAAGCATAATCGGAACATAATAGCTCCCCGGACCGTAAGCCCCAAGCAAAAAGATACGCAATGGATTGATGTTTTTATCCTCAATATGTAAAATTCCAATTTCAATAAAACATACTGTAAAAAAAGGAACCAAAAACCGGATTAATTTGGGTTTTATTATATTCCATGCATACATCTTTTTTAATTTACCACCCGTTTTCCTGCGGTTTGACATAGCAAAATTATAACCGCTGATAATCATAAATACCGGCACCGCCATATTAATTAACATAATAAAAAATGGTGATGATTTATCTTCCCAGTCATAATGCGTTATGATTACCATTATGACACAAATTGCTTTTAAATAATCTAAAAATTCAATTCTTTTTTTGTCTGTTACATTTTCTTTCATCATACTTATTTCTCTTTTTCCTCTTAAGATTATGGATAGTGTCACAAGGTGACTCTCAACTTAGCGGGTGTTAAATTCGAAAATCACCTTTGGATACGCCAATCCTATTTCTGCACGAAAAAAGTCCTTGAAATACTTCAAGGACTTTCCATACGTGCGCGAGAAGATTCGAACTCCCGACACCTTGGTCCGTAGCCAAGTGCTCTATCCAGCTGAGCTACGCAC
>CAKRCJ010000205.1 GCA_934307185.1 uncultured Roseburia sp. | reverse complement strand
CAATAACGTAAATTGGTTTCTTTTTCTCCAACTCAAGAATACCATTCGTGCCATCCGCTCCCATTCCGGTAAGCACTACACATACAACCTGGTCATATCCGCATGTCCGGAGTGAATCATAGGTAATATTGGCACAAGGCTTTAATCCGCCAATCGGAGGCATATCATTAAATGCGATTTTATGTGTTCCGTCTGCATTTTTCTTTACCTCCATATGCTTTCCACCTGGTGCAATATATACGGTTCCTTTTTTTAAGGTCTCACCTGCTTCTGCTTCCTTTACATGAATCTGACTAATTTCATCTAAGCGCGTCGCCATCGACTTGGTAAAGCCGGCTGGCATATGCTGTACGAGAACCACCGGTGCATCCAAATTCTTTGGTAAGAATGGAATTACACTCTGTAAAGCTTTTGGTCCTCCGGTTGAACATGCTAAAGCAACGATTTTATTTCTGCCTCTGACCGTTGTTGTCTGCAGTGTTTTTCGATGGACTGTCTTCTGAATCTGTGTTTGGTTTCTGTACTCTGTCTGAAAACTCTTTTCTGTCTTAAGAACCGCATTCAGCACATCTAACAGACGTTTCTTAAAGTCATCTCCTTTTGCTTCTATCACATTCGTAGGCTTCGTAACAAAATCAACTGCGCCACGTTCCATTGCAAGAATCGTAACATCCGCATCCTTTGTCGTTGTCGTACTTACCATAACGACCGTTGCCCGGATTTTTTCTTTCTGAAGTCTGTCTAACAGTTCCAGTCCATCCATTCTTGGCATATTTACATCAAGAACAATGCCATCATATTTTTTTGACTTGATTTTCTCATATGCCTCAAGACCATCCCGACATACATCCATTGCCTGAAATGTATCATCTGAATTGATTATATCACATATAACCCTTCTCATGAGTGCAGAGTCATCAACAACAAGAATATTTTTTTTCATAGTATTTATCCTTTAACTTTCTGACGTGTTAATCTTTCTTCTTCAAAAATGTATCGAATAATTTCTTCTCTTACTTTGCTGTCTTTCATCATAAACTTCATGCGCATTTCATTACGCTTGTCTTTTGAATTTTCTATTCTGCGGCAGGATATCACGGTACCGATAATGTGAAATTCTTTATTCATGCTTTTGTTTGACAGGTGAATAACTGCAAGTACAGGCGTACTCTCTTTCAGCTCACACTCCGAAGAAAACCGTATTCCGCCACCGCTTATATCAACAATAATCCCTTTGTGCTGCCTTTCCGGTATTTTTTCTTCTTCCAGCACGCGGAAAATCTCTTCTTCCGTTTCCAGCTTCATCTGTTCCTCCGTCAGCTCATAGAAAGTAAAATCCAAAGAACATTCGTATCTGTAAAACTCTCTGCGTTGGAACTTTTCGGGCTGTTTTTTCAATTCAATTTTGAGAATGTATCTGTTATCTTTTTTGTACCGCTCTACAATCTGACCGATACATCTGTATAAAACACTTCCGGAATAAAATACAAGCTCCAGCCGGACATTTAGCGGAAGTAAAATCAGCTTTGTTCCCTCTGTCGGCATATCAATTTCAAGCTGTCCGTCTTTATGGATATCCTGAACCTGACTTTTGTATAATTTGATATCTGCATCCGCAACTGCCGCATTTTCTATCTGCTGCAACAGTCTTATATCAATTTTATCACCCGGTTTTATCACATCTGTAAATGCCATATCAAACTCCTCACTAAAACTATAAATTGAACAATTTTGATAAAAACTGCGTTACTCCGGTTTTTGATGTTACTTCTGACTCATATTCGCTGAGTATTATCTTTGCAAGCTCTTCAAATTTCTTTGAAGATTTTGCATTTGGATAGCTGATAGATACCGGTTTCTGTATCCGGACTGCTTTATCTAACATCGCATCCTGTGGAATCATTCCTATATAATTTATATTTCCATCCAGAAACTGTTTCACTACCGACTCAAGCTTTTCAAAAACCTGTCTGCCCTCAGCCGCCGAAGCTGTCCTGTTTGCCAGCACATGAACCATCGATTCTGTCTTGTCAAACTTCGGGTTCCGGTAAAGCATTTTCAAAAGGGAATACGCATCTGTCAAAGAACTCGGCTCCGGCGTTGTCACTAATAGTATTTCCCGGCTGGATGCCACAAATTCCATCACACTGTCAGAAATCCCGGCACCGGTGTCTACAATTATAACATCCGCCATTGCACTCAATTTTTCAACTGTTTCTACCAGATAATCAATCTGGCCTCTGTTTAAATTGCTGAGTCCAAGAATTCCAGAGCCACCTGATATAAATCTGACGTTTTCCGGTCCCTCTGTAATAATGTCTTCTAACTCTTTTCTATGGTAAATAAGGTCACTCAAATTGTATTTTGGAATTGTTCCAAACATTACCTCCACATTGGCAAGCCCGAAGTCTGCATCAAATATTATCGTCCGCACACCAAGTCTTTCAAACTGTACGGCAAGATTTACCGCAAGATTGGATTTTCCTACTCCGCCCTTACCGCTGGTGATTGTAATTACCCTTGCCATCTTTTTAGGAACCTGATTTTGTTTTTTTATTACATTTCTGAGCTGTTCTGCCTGATCCATTGGTTATTTTCCTCCCAGGAGCTGTTTTACTATCATTTGGGTATTAAATACTTCCAAATCATCCGGAACGCTCTGCCCGTTTGTCATATAAGACAAGTCCGCTCCTGAATATAATCTTACATTTAAAATATTTCCAAAAGAGGTTGTCTCATCTAGTTTGGTAAATATAATTTTATAATCCGTAATCTTCTTGTAACAGTCAACAATCTCCACTAAATCCTTATACTTTGTGGTCGCACTTAAAACAAGATAAATTTCTTTCTGATATTTCTTATCAAGTCCATTAATTAATTTTCTGATATCTTCCCTCTGCTCTTCATTTTTATGCGAGAACCCTGCAGTATCTACAAACACAAGGTCATATTCTGTCATATCCTCTAACGATCGGTTTAACTCCTCTGCGGAATACACAACGCCGACCGGCGCATTTAAAATATTTGCATAAACCCGAAGCTGGTCTGCCGCTGCAATTCGATAAGTATCTGCTGTTAAAAGCGCAACCTTTTTGTCATTTTCTACTTTTGATTTAGCTGCTACTTTTGCAATTGTGGTAGTCTTTCCCACTCCGGTAGGACCGACAAAAAAGATTACCCGCGGCTTTTTCCCTGACATTTCAATACAGTTTGGCTGGCCAAACTTTAAAATCATTTTCTGATAAACATTCGACAGGATAATGTCTACATTTACACCGCTATGTGTTACTTTATCTACCTCATCTAAAATCTGATTTACATATTTTTCATTTACATCATTTTTTAGCAATGTACGATAAAGCATTTTCATAAATTTAAAATTCTCAAGACTGGCAGCCGACTTCTTTTCCATGAGAATATTTCTTTCACTAATGCCATCCTCTGACAATTTTTTTTCTAAAATATTCGAAAGATTTTCCAGCTTTTTCTCAATCTCGCTGCTGCTCTCATTCTTTGCAGTCAGGTTCTCCTTCGCAGGGGAAGGCACGTTATCTTTTGATTTTTCATTCACTGCCGGAGGAATATCTATTTTTTCATCTGCAACCAGGTTAATATTATCTATTTTTTTCTGCTGCATTGCCGCCATCTGGACAGCATTTAAAAATTGTTCTTTTTCTTCCACTGCCGCGGTAACTTCATAAGATGTATTTTTCAAAAAACCAAAAATTCCTTTTGGTTTGATTTCCTTTACATTCATTATAACTGCTGCCGGACCAAACTCCTGCTTTGCTTTCTCTGTTGCCTCTTCTACTGTGTTTCCCAAAAACTTCTTTATTGTCATTTATGCTGTCACCATCCCTATTGATTGTAATTCTATATTTGATTCCACTTCATTATAGGAAACAACGATTAAATCCTTAAAATAATCTTCTGTAAGCTTTTTAAAATACATACGTACAATTGGCGAAGTGATAACAATTGCATTTTTTCCCATGTTCTCTAATTTTGCAACTTCTGCTTCAAGTGATGACATAATTGCCTTCGTCCGTTCCGGGTCGAGTGTCAGATATGCACCCTGCTCCGTCTGTTTTACGGAAGACATAATTTCCTGCTCCACCTTAGGGTCAAGCGTAATAACACTCGTCGTCTCATTCGCAGGGAAGAACTTGCTGGAAATCGCACGTTTCAAACTCTGTCTTACATACTCCGTAAGAACATCCGTATCTCTTGTCGTTGCTGCATGGTCTGCCAACGTCTCAAAAATTGTAAGAAGGTCTCTGATAGATATTCCTTCCCGCAATAAATTCTGCAATACCTTCTGGACTTCTCCAAGACCAAGCAGTTTTGGAATAAGCTCGTCCACAAGCACCGGATTGCTCTCCTTCAAATTGTTTACCAAATTCTGGACATCCTGTCTTGTTAAAAGCTCAGCAATATGGTTTCTGATTACTTCCGTCAAATGCGTTGCAATAATGGAAGGCGGGTCTACAACCGTATATCCAAGACTCTCAGCCCGCTCTCTCTGGCTCTCTGTAATCCAGATTGCCGGGAGATGGAAAGACGGCTCAAATGTAGGAATACCCGTAATCTCCTCTTCCACATACCCGGGATTCATCGCCATATAATGGTCGAAAAGAATTTCTCCTTCTGTTATCTGAATTCCTTTTATTTTAATAATATACTGGTTGGGATTTAACTGGATATTATCACGAAGCCTGATAATTGGAACAACTGTACCAAGCTCTAGTGCAATCTGTCTTCGTAT
>CAKRCJ010000204.1 GCA_934307185.1 uncultured Roseburia sp. | reverse complement strand
CTGTATGACTTTTTGTAAATTGTCCTGCGAAGAAAATCTATAGCCTCCCAGAACAGCAAAAAGAATAAAAAGTCCCATCCTTATCACATAAACTGAAAAATCTCTTTCTTTTTGCTGTTTGGATCTGTTTTTCAAAAAAAACTCATACGCCATGGTAAGCAGAAAAATCACTGCCAGAATGAAAAAATACCATTTTTTGTATTTTGCATACAGTATCCCAAGTATAAATCCCGATGCCATTTCACATAATGGCCTTTTTAACACTGATTACTGTTCCTCCGTTTCTGTTTCCTCCACATTTTCTGTATCTGTCACTATCGTCTTTGTCACATAATCCATATTTCTGTCATACATATCTGACAGCTTAAAATTATCGCGATACACACCACTGGTATCTCCATTTACAGAAATCTGCACTTTACTGATAGAAGAAAGCTCCGATAGCGAGTCAACAATCGAATAAATTACAATCGCCTCATTAACCGAATAATCCTGATTTTTAAAAGACTCATCCAGACTGACATAGCAGACTCCATCCACCAGAGACACGCTTATTAACTTGGTTCCGGACGGAATGGCAGACTTTGCGCCTTTCTGCTGCGGTCCTTCTAAAAGCTGTTCCATAATCAGTTTTTCCAGTGAAATATTACTGCTGTAATGAACTTTTCTTGTTTCTTTTACAAGCCCATCCCCTGTTTCATTGGAAAAATAGAGGGTAAGATTGGTATTCTGGATGGAATTAATCTGCTCCCCCGGATTTTCCACAAAGCTTTCCGCATACATTGTGCCTATCATTTTTCCATTCGCATCGGCAAGCGGTGTCTCATCCACATAAAATGATACACAGTCTATGCCAGGAATTTGCGTCATTGTCCGGACAATTGCCGCCCTGCATAACACCTCTTCCACTTCTTTCATATTCAGATAATCTGCATCAAAATAAATCGTAAGAAGCGCTCCATCCAAGGAATATCTCGTAACCTCCACATCGTTCGGGATTGGTTTCCGATAATCAACATTATCCGGATCCGAGCTTAACACTGCAAAAAATTCCTCAATCAGCTCTGTTTTATCTGTTGCTGTCGTTTCATACGGAACCTGTTCAATTCCTGTTTTGCTCTTATTCAGATATTCCACATAATATTTACTTTCTGTATTATTGTTTCCGCATCCCGCAAGCAGAAGCAGTCCTAATACTGTCAAAAGAAAAAATAGCTTTTTTCTCATTCCTTTTACTCCATTTCATCCACTAAACACTAGGAAATATAATTCAGTGGAATTCTCACATTAAAAATTGTTCCTTCACCCTCTGTACTAAATACTTTTATCGCTCCACGGTGCATAAGGATTGCATTTCTTGTAATGGCAAGACCAAGACCTGTTCCTCCAATCTCTCTGGAGTGGGATTTGTCTACACGGTAAAATCTCTCATAAATGTGCTCTAATGACTCCTCCGGGATGCCAATACCGGAATCTTCAACTTTCAAATAGAAATACTGATGGTCCGCATTTAACGTTACATGAACCCATCCGCCTTCTTTGTTATACTTTATCGCATTTTCAATCAGGTTCGTAAATGCAAGTGTAATCTTTACTTCATCCACATCCGCAGAAACCGGTCGGAAGCTTTCTAACACAAGCTCTACATTCTGTTTTTCCGCAATCGGGTTGAGACGCTTTAAAATCTGCTCTAACAGTTCATTAATGTTAATATTGGCAACGTTTAAATCTGCCGCAGACTTGTCCATCTTAACCAATGACAGTAAATCATTGATAATTTTCGTCTCGCGGTCAATCTCATTTCCAATATCACCCATAAATTCCTTGTATAATTCAATGGGTGCATCCTCCATACTGTTTAAGGAATCTGCCAACACCTTCATCGAGGTTAACGGAGTTTTTAACTCATGGGACACATTTGAAACAAACTCCTGTCTTGAGTCATCTAAAACCTTCATTCTTCCGAGCATTTCGTTAAATTTTCTACAAACCTCTTTTGTCTCTGTATAATCATTAATTTCTAGTGCATCTTCCCCATAACCGGTTTTAATCTCATCAATAGACTTTGACATTTTATGAAACGGCTTTACAAGCTGTATGCTGAGAATTACCGCTAAAAATACTGCCACAACCGCACAGCTCATCTGTATGATGTAAGCATTCCGTGCTAAATATTCCTTATTTAAATTAATACTGTCTGTCGATACACTTACTAAAACCACTCCTAAAATCTGGCTGTCACCATTCTGCCCACTGTTTAGAAGCAAAGGTACCGTCAACTCAATATAGCGGTTCTCCGCATCATATTTTTTTATTTCCTGTCCGTAGTAGCTTTCAATCACTTCTTTGGATATAATTGTTTTTCCGGTATCTAAATCATAGGTGTCCTTAATAATATGGAAGCTATGGTCGATGACCATAACCCTTCCATCATAAATATTCGACAACTGTTCTAGCTCCGCATTAATAATTGTGGAGTCTGAATTATTCAGATAATCATTGGATACAATTTGATTTGCCAGAATTTTCGTCTGGCTTAAGATTTCACTTGTTTTGATAGAAACCGACCGGTCCTCATAGGTTTTTACAATTCCCGCTTTAATAATAATTCCCGGTACTACTCCAAAAAGAATAAGGAAAAGTATGAGTCTGAATTTCAGACTTTTCACAAAATCAATTATTTTCTTAAATCTGGACATTCTTTCACACCCTGACTAATTCTGGTAATAATAATATCCCACACCCCATTTAGTATGGACATATTTTGGTTCACTCGGATTTTTCTCAATCTTCTCACGCAGACGTCTGACATGCACATCTACAGTACGCACATCGCCCGGATACTCATATCCCCACACCAGGTTTAATAAGTTCTCCCTGCTGTAAACTTTATTTGGATTGTTGACAAGTAACTCTAACAAATCAAATTCCTTTGCGGTCAGATTTACCTCTTTTTCTAAAATAAAAAGTCGTCTGCTCTCACAGTCAAGGCGTAAATCACCTGCTTCAATTACTTTCGAGTCATCCCTTTTCGGTTTTCCCGCTGATGTTCTACGCATAATTGCTTTAATTCTTGCTTTTACTTCAAGAATGTTAAACGGTTTGGTAATATAATCATCTGCCCCATATTCCAGACCGAGAATTTTATCCATATCATCTCCCTTTGCCGTTAACATTACAATCGGCATATCCGAGAATTCACGTATCTGCTGGCAGACTTCAAAGCCATCTAACTTTGGAAGCATAATATCTAGTAGAATCATATCATAATGATTTTCTGTAGCCATCTTAAGTGCTTCCTCTCCATCATAGGCGCAGTCCACTTCCATTCCGTCCTGCTCAAGACTGAACCGGATACCCTTTACAATTAACTTTTCATCATCAACAACAAGAACCTTTTTTGCCATTTTTACACCTTTATACAATCTTTTATTTTATTAAAAACGCCCTCTTTAATTCCGTCTACATTCATAATCTCGTCGACCGAAGAAAATGCTCCGTTTTGTTCCCTGTACAGCACAATGGACTGTGCCTTTGACTGTCCAATTCCCGGAAGTGTCATAAAATCTGCCACACTGGCATTATTTATATCCAGCAATCCATCTGAAGCCGTCTCATTTCCGTCCTCCGTGCCATTCTCTGTCTCTGAAACCGTCAGAATTTTTATCATCTGTCCATCTGTAACGTGCTCTGCCTGATTAATGGAGCTTAAGTCTGCATCCTCTGCCAGTCCTCCGGCTGACTTTATCGCTTCATACACGCGGCTGCCCGCCTGCAGTTCATATACTCCGGGACTTACAACTGCCCCGCAGACATAAACATAGCAGACCTCTGGCTGTTCACTCTCTGCTGGTGGCACCACCTCTTTTACAGCTTCTGTCTCCTCAACCTGCTCTGTCTCTAAATAAACGGCATTCCTGGAACCGCATCCGCAAAGAAAAATCAATCCGGATATGATTGCCAGGAACATTTTAAATTTTTCATTCATAGCATTCTCCTTCCTATTTCAAACAACCTTTTGCTGCTGCAATAGAAAAAGGAGCCCTCAATGCCCGATGTATATATTTTAACGAAATTTTACAAATATGACAAGACTATTAAATATAATATGCAATTTTTTTTAAAAATATTGGGAAATTGTTTCTTTTAAAGTAACCCAAAATTCTCTTGCATCCTGCGAGTCTGGTACTGGAACCGAATTTTCATACGCATCATAAGATATTTTTTCATCTTCATCTGCAGCTTCTGACAATTTTACAGAATAATGCCCGCTAAGTCCATGCAGTTCTTCGGACATCGTGAGTGTAACATACTCCGCAAAATCTGCCGCTTTTTCCTTTTCTTCTGAGAAATCATTCACAACAACCAAATCAGTCAGTGCAGCCGACTTTGCTTCTAGCGTATCATTTAACGGCAAAAGTCCGGTCAGCGAATAATCGCAGCCCTCAAGTTGTGCAATTGCATCCGAGTTTAAAATGGCACAAATTGTTTTTCCCTCTTTAAAATCAGAAATAACACTTTCTTCTGTCACCGAAGAAGCATCAATGGAAAATGACTCTAAAATCTGTGCAAAAAATTCCAAGTCCTCATCATAAAGAGCCTGGTCATAATTCACCTGCATCGTCTCAACGTCATCCTTCACAAAACTTACACTGTTTGAGATAAATGGAAAATCATAAAATGCATCATTTACATTCCACTCTAACAGATATTGTACATTTTCCGGCTGCTCCATCTCTTTTGAAACATCGATAATTGCCTGGATAGATGCCGGC
>CAKRCJ010000203.1 GCA_934307185.1 uncultured Roseburia sp. | reverse complement strand
ATTGAACACGGCATCAATTCCGGACACAATATTATCTCTTGTTTTCGTCAGTCCTGAAACCAGACGGCTCCAGAAGCCTTTCTTCTCCTCGCTCATCTTTTCTCTCCTCATTTCTTCCCTGTACGGGTATTTTTATTTATCTAAATCATTCTCGATTAAGTTTACGGAAACTAAGGTTGAAACACCTTTCTCCTGCATGGTAATACCATATAAACGGTCTGCTGCTGCCATTGTACCACGTCTGTGCGTAATGACAATAAACTGTGTGCTTTTTGTAAGCTTATGTAAGTATTTTGCAAAACGATTGACGTTTGAGTCATCTAACGCTGCTTCAATCTCATCCAAAAGACAAAACGGGGACGGCTTTAAATTCTGAATGGCAAACAATAGGGAAATCGCAGTCAGTGATTTTTCTCCACCGGACATCTGCATCATATTTTGCAGTTTTTTTCCAGGCGGCTGTGCGATAATGCGGATACCGCACTCTAAGATATCCTCATCCTCCACCAATTCCAATGTACCTTTTCCACCACCGAAAAGTTCTTTAAATACTTTGTCAAACTCATGCTGGATTTCTGCGAATTTTTCCATGAACTGCTTTCGCATTCCAATGTCTAATTCTTCAATAATTTCCATCAGCGTTTTTTCTGCCTCAATCAAATCATCATGCTGTCCTTTTAAGAATTCGTAACGCTCCGAAATTTCTTTGTAGTCTTCAATTGCATTGACATTGACATCACCTAATTTTCTGATGTCATCTTTAAGGGAAGCAATCTGTTTTTTCAGCTCGGAAAGATTGTCAAATTCCTCGTTTTTTAACTCCAGCGCAGCGTGAAGGGTAAGCTCATATTCTTCCCACATATAATTATTCTGCGTCTCGCCCGCTTCCTCTAACCTTTCACGCTGGCTGTTTAAACGGAAAATCTCTTTGTCCAAATCAGAAATCTTTTGGGATACTTCTTCCTGCCTTTTGAAAAATCCCTTGTGGGAAGAAGACATTTCCTCTTTTTTCCGGATATGCAGTGCCAGTTCCTTCTGCTGTTTCTCCTGATAATCAGAGGACGAGGAAAGTGTTGCCTTTATCTCCTCTATATCCTGCCGTTTCTTTTCAATGTCTGCTTTCGCATTGGAAGCCTCCATTAATACAGTTTCACGTTCTTTTTCAAAACGCTCCACTTCACCTTTAATACGTGAAATATTCTCTGCTAAAAATTCTGCTCTCTGACGGATGCCCGCTAATTCCAATGAAACTTCTGATACAGCTTTAGAGGCTTCTGTCTCACCCGCTGTTTTCTCTTCTAAAATTTTCTGTAACTGTTCATTTTCTTTTTCAATCTCAATTTCGCGGTTTTTCGTAGCTTCGATTTCTTTTAAAATCTTTTCTTTATTTTCTAAAATCTCCTGTAACTGCGCTTCAATTTCTTTGTTTTCTGCCTGAAGCCCTGCGTAAACGCTTTCACTCTGGCTGCGCTGCTCACTCACACGGTTCACATTCATTTTTGCAGTATTCTGTAAAATATACTGTTCCTGGATTTTCGCGCGGTTTTCTTCCATATCATCTGCCAAAAGGCTTTGTGCTGTCTTGATTTCCTCTAAACGCTCTCCTGCCTCTTTCATCGTCCGCTCAGTGTCTTTTAACCCTGCCTCTAACTCCTCAATTTCACGGTTTCGTGCCAGAAGATTACTGCTGTTTTTAAATGCACCACCGGTCATGGAACCGCCCGGGCTTAAATATTCACCCTCTAACGTTACAATATGAAGGGAATAGTGATTTTTCTTTGCAAGTTTTATTGCATAATCAATATTTTCCGTTACAATCACTCTTCCGAGCAGATAAGCCGTCACGCCTTCATATTTCTTTTCTGTTTTTACAAGAGTGTTGGCAAGTCCAATCACACCCGGTTCTGACAATGCATCTGTATTTTTGAAATTACCTCTGCCATCTACACTTGTAAGTGGAAGGAAGGTTGCCCGTCCAAGCCGGTTTTCCTTCAAAAAAGTAATCATTTTTTTTGCAGTCTCTTCGTCTTCTGTCACAATGTTCTGGATATTACCGCCAAGTGCCGTTTCGATCGCAACCTCGTACTTTTTCTCCACCTGGATTAAGTCTGAGACAACGCCAAGCAGACCTTTGTTTTCCGATTTCTGTTCCATGACCTTGCGGATGCTGTTTCCATAGCCGTCATAGCGTTCTGCAATATTTTTTAAAGAGTCTAATCTTGACTGCTGTTTATTATATTTTGCGGTTGCCGCCTCTAACACATGGCTGGTTTCCATTGATTTTTTCTTCCAGCCCTGTTTCTTTTCTTCCATTTCAAAGCCGGATTTTTTTAAGACTTCAATTCGTTCATTTACTTCTTCCAGCTCTTTTTTGTACTCGGCTAAAACAGACTCCAAATCCGCTTCTTCGGTCTTTCTCTTCAAAAGCCGCTGTGTCAACTGCGCTTTTCTGATATTTACCTGCTCTTCCATCGTATCAAAACGCTGCTGTCTCGCTTTAATGGAAGCCTTATTATTTAACAGTTCAATCTGTTCGTTCTTGCCTTTTTCTATTTTCTCATTACATGCCAAAATATCCTTCTGTAATGACAAAAGCGTCTGCTCTGCGGTATTTTTCTTCTCCTCTATTGCAGCAATCTGTGCATCCAGATCCGCTTTCTGTTCATCATAGGATTTTCCGGTGGAAAGACGCTCCTCTTTTTCCTTATTGATTGCCAAAAGACGGCTCTTCATATGCTCATCTGTCTGCTCTGCGGAACGAATTTGTTCGTTTAAAATTTCAATCTGGCTCTCTAATTTGTTCTTTGTCACCGCAGACTGGCTCATGCCCTCCCGGATTTGATTGATTGTCTCTTCTTCTCCGGAAATATCCTGCTCTAATTTTTCATATTCCGTTTTTATTTTTTCGTAATTTTCTTTTGTCTCTTTGTATTCTGTATCCGCAATGGAATACTTTTCCTTTACTTCCGATAACTGATTTTCAATACGTTCCATCTCTAATAAAAACATATTGACATCAAATGTTTTTAATTCTTCTTTTTTCCTTAAATAAATACGGGCTTTTTCTGCCTGACGCTCTAACGGTCCGACCTGACGCTCTAACTCTGCCAGAATATCATTGACACGGACAAGGTTCTCCCGCTCGTTTTCCAGCTTTTTCTGGGCGGTCGCTTTTCTCTTTTTGAACTTGACAATTCCGGCTGCCTCGTCAAATAATTCCCTGCGCTCCTCCGGCTTACCATTTAAAATACGCTCAATCTGTCCCTGACCGATAATGGAATATCCTTCTTTTCCGATACCCGTATCATAAAAAAGCTCAGTTACGTCCTTTAATCTGCAAGGACTTCCATTTATGAGATATTCACTTTCCCCGGAACGGTAGACACGCCTCGATACAGTAACCTCCTCGAAATCAATCGAAAGTTTATGGTCAGAATTATCCATCGTAATCGCAACATAAGCATAACTTAACGGTTTTCTGTTTTCTGTACCGGCAAAAATAACGTCCTGCATACTTGCACCACGAAGCTGCTTTGCACTCTGCTCACCTAATACCCAGCGTACTGCATCTGCTACATTACTTTTTCCACTGCCGTTTGGTCCTACAATTCCAGTGATTCCATTATGAAAATCAAATACAATCTTATTTGCAAATGATTTAAACCCCTGGACTTCTATACTTTTCAGATACATCTTATAACTCCATTTTCCGGCTATTTTTTGTTCACTGATTTTAACTTGAGCAATGCCTCATACGCAGCTTCCTGCTCGGCTGCTTTTTTCGTATGTCCGACACCTTTTCCGATTACTTTCTCGCCAATTCTTGCCTCAACCGTAAAACGTTTGTCATGGTCCGGACCTTCTTCTGAAATCAGACGATAGTTCAACGCCTCTTCGTAATGTCCCTGGATTTCCTCCTGCAGGCTCGTCTTACAATCGTAGAAAAGTTTCTTATGTTCAATATCCGTCAGAATAAATTTATGAATGAAATCTTTTGCATGTTCAAATCCACCATCAAGATAAATTGCTCCAATGACTGCCTCCAAGGCATCGGATAAAATCGAATTTCTCTTTCTTCCTCCGGTCAAATCTTCGCCTTTCCCTAAAAACAGATATTTTCCAAGGTCTATCTCTCTTGTACATAATGCCAGTGTCGGCTCACAGACAAGACTTGCACGAAGCTTAGTCAAATCTCCTTCCGACTTGTTCGGATAATTTTTATACAAAAATTCACTGGATACAATTTCAAGCACTGCATCGCCTAAAAATTCCAGACGTTCATTATCGGAATGTTTTTTCAGATGCTTTTCGTTTGCAAAGGAGCTGTGGGTGAGTGCCTGACGAAGCAATCCCTCCTGTTTGAACTGATATCCGATTACTTCCTGTAAATCACTTAATTTTTTCATTTTATTCTCCTCTTTCGCAGAGGACTTTTCTTATCTTATACCAGGTTTTCTCCGGTATAAAAAAAGAAAAAGCCTCTTAATTATTTTTCTAATAGAAATAGGCTGCCGCATCTAGAAAACTATCTGTTGCGGCAGCCCGTATGCTTAAAGTTATGTTTATGAGTTTAAAGCATTTTTGATTTGTTCCACTGCATCTCCAACTGTTACAATCTTCTCAGCTTCTTCATTTGGAATTTCAATATCAAATTCTTCCTCTAAGCCCATAATAATCTGGAATACATCTAATGAGTCTGCCCCAAGGTCATCCACAAAAGTTGTCTCCATTGTAATTTCCTCTTCATCCACATTTAATACTTCAGCGATAATTTTTTTCAGTTTTTCGAATTCCATAATTACATTCCTTCC
>CAKRCJ010000202.1 GCA_934307185.1 uncultured Roseburia sp. | reverse complement strand
GAACCTTCGGCATGGAACCATGGCATGAGAGCCTTACAGACACAATGGAAGTTCTGACCGGGAAAAGGCAGCAGCTACACAGCTATCCGTTCTGGGAAAAAGATGATTTAAAAGAGGAAGGAAATCCTTATGTGCCATATAATGTGACAGAACCATCAAAGCACATTATTTATCCGGGAAAAAATGGATTGCAGGATAAAGGTGCAGCTATTTTGTGGAAAGAAGGCGAGACAGAACTTTATGTTGGAAATGAAAACCCGGATGCCACAATTAAAATGCAGGGAAGACTTTTAGGCGGCTGTGTGGACTGTCTTGTAAATTTACTTGGAACAAAGTTTGATTATGTAAACCAGTTTAACGAAAAATATAAAGAAGACGGAATTATCTGGATTTTAGAGTGCTGTGATTTGAATGTCATGGGTATACGCCGTGCAATGTGGCAGATGAAAAATGCCGGCTGGTTTGAATATACGAAAGGCTTCTTAATAGGAAGACCATGCTGTATCGGGGAAGAAATGATGGGGTTAGACCATTATCATGCAGTGGTTGATATTTTAAAAGAATTTGAAGTGCCGGTTATCATGGATATAGATATTGGACACAGACCGCCGATGATGCCAATTGTGTCAGGCAGCATGGCAGAGGTTAACATAAAGGGAAATGATGTAACAATTGATATGAAGTATGTATAAAATCAGGGTGTTAAAAAGTCAGATACAAATAAGACTTTTGACACCCTGATTTTAAAAATGATATTCTGGTTATATACGAAAAACTACTATGCCAAGAATTAGCTGCTTTTATAAACTTAAATCAATCCGGCTGCCTAATACTTCACTCATGACAACGCTGTCAGCTTTTTCTGCCATCTTTTTGGAATACCGGTTAACTTTTGTGATATATTCTGCATCATCGGAAAATAAAGTTTTTACCTTTGAAACCTTAGCGGATTTTAGCAGATTATCGTTAGCGGTTAAGCTTCCATCTGAATTAACCGTAATGCCGATTTTGGACAAATCGTCGGAATGCTCTTTAGAGAGTGATTTCAGATATTTGGAATACCGGTTCAAAGAGGAATCATCTGATGTATTGCCTGAGGATAACGTATTATTGTAAGTCTGTATAAAAGCGGTCAGACTGCCGTAAATATTGGCACTGTCGGTTGTATCATCGTCATAGTTAAAGGTGCGGAGCTTCTTTGCCGCACGATGAAGTGCTGTTGCATCTGCCTGCGAAAGTGTACCGCTTGTCATTTCCTTCCGCTTGGAAGAAGTTCTTGCGTCACGGTTTGCTGTATAAAAATTTCTCAGATAATAAGTGGAACTTAAACTTGTACCTGTGCCCGAAATTGCTGCCATAATAATTCCCTCCGTGGAATAATCTATAAAAAAGTGTACATATCCTTATCTACTATAATATTTATCGGCGTTAAATCAAAATTAATTAGTATAATTCCCTCAAATCGTTTATAATGTGTATAAAGCAATGAGCAGGCGAAGACTTTTCACGCGTGCACTGCGTGGACACGTGAAATGTACAGTGAAAGAGGGCGAATGCCCGACAGCTTGCTTATCGAACCTCAAAATGAAAGGAGAACTCAACATGAACGCAGCAATTATCTGGATAGCATTGATTATTATATTTGCCGTGGTAGAGATTATCACAGTAGGACTCACCTCCATCTGGTTTGCCGGAGGTGCATTTGTGGCACTGCTTGCAGAGGCCGCCGGGATTGGACTGATAGGACAGTTTATTGTGTTTGTCGTTGTTTCAACAATTTTACTGTTATTTACAAGACCGTGGGCATTAAAATATATGAAGCCGAAGCTTGTAAAAACAAACTATGAGGCGGCAATTGATAAAAATGTCTGCCTTACCGAAACGGTTGACAATATAAAAGGAACCGGAACGGCGGTTTTAAACGGTCAGGAGTGGACTGCAAGAGCATATGAAGATGGAAAAATCTTTGAGGCAGGTTCTATTGTAAAAATAAAAGAAATCCGAGGTGTTACTTTATATGTGGAAGAGAGCGACGCAATGCCAAAGCAGGAGAGGAAAGAGAATCTGGAAAATGCCCCGGAATAAAACGATGGGATATGACGAAAAAGAAGAGACAGAAAGAAGTGAAAGAAAAATGAAATTAGGTATGGTATTTGAAGGAGGCGCAAGCCGGACTGCTTTTTCCTGCGGAGTGATGGATGCTTTTCTGGAAGAAGATCTGATGCCGGATTATTTTATCGGCGTTTCAGCGGGAATTGCATTCGGCGTGTCATATCTGTCAAAGCAGAAAGGACGTAACCTGAAGCTTTTGGAAGAATACATGGCAGACAAACGATACATGGGATTAAAATATCTGTTTGACCGGAAAAAGAAAACCTACTACAATATAGGATTTGTTTTCGATGAGGTTCCGAATAAACTATTGCCGTTTGATTATGAAACCTTTGCACAGTATGAGGGCGTTGTACAGGCAGGAGTTACCAATATTCACACGGGAAAAGCAGAGTATCTTAATGTGCCCAAAAGCGTTGATATGAAGGACACACTTGTTGCAAGCTGTTCACTGCCGATTTTATTCCAGCCGGTAAAGATTGGGAAGCATTATTATCTTGATGGCGGGATTGCGGATTCCATTCCTTTTAAACATGCGTTAAACGAGGGTTGTGAGAAATTAATCGTAGTGCTTACCAGAGAGCGCGGTTATGTAAAAACAACAGAAAAAGCCATCCGTGTTACGGATAAATTATACAAAAAATATCCGAAAATTGTGGAAGCGATGGATACAAGAGCAGACCACTACAATCAGGATGTGAAAGAATTAGAGCAGCTTGAAAAAGAAGGAAAAGTATTTGTCATAGCTCCGGAGACGACACTTGGAGTGGGAAGAACCGAGTCTGACCCGAAAAAGTTAAGGGAACTTTATGAGGAGGGCTGTCGAATAGGAAAAGAGCGCATGAGTGCATTGCGAAAATATCTCGCAGACGAACAGCCGGCTCTATAAGATACGTTTTCAAAGAAAGGAAAAAAAGATGAAGATTGTTTTTTTAGATGCAAAATCAATAGGGGACGATATTGACCTCTCAGGATTTGACAAAATCGGAGAGGTTGTAAAATACGGATTTTCTACCGCAGAGGAAGCAAAAGAGCGGACAAAAGATGCAAATGTTGTCATTGTGAATAAAGTGCAGATTAATGAGCAGACAATCGGAGAAGCAGAGAACTTAAAGTTAGTCTGTGTAACCGCAACCGGCACCAATAATCTCGACAAGGAATACCTTGCAAAAAGAAATATTGAATGGCGCAATGTGGCAGGCTATTCCACAGAGACAGTCGCACAGCATACATTTGCGTTACTGTTTTATCTGATGGAAAAGTTGAACTATTACGATAATTATGTAAAATCAGAAAAATATATCGGAGATACGATATTTACCCATTTTTCAAATGTATTCCATGATTTAAACGGAATGACCTGGGGAATTATCGGACTTGGAAATATCGGAAGACGTGTTGCGGATATCGCAAAAATGTTTGGCTGTCATGTGATTTATTATTCAACCTCCGGCAAAAACAATCAGGAAGGTTACGAGCGTGTTGATTTTGATACCTTATTGAAAACCTCAGATATTGTATCCGTACATGCACCGTTAGATGCGAATACACAAAATCTGATGGATAAAGAAGCTTTTGCAAAAATGAAAAATTCCGCTATTTTCTTAAATCTCGGACGCGGTCCGATTGTAGTGGAAAAAGATTTGGCAGATGCATTAAAGAACAATGAAATTGCAGGCGCAGGACTTGATGTGCTCTGCGTGGAGCCGATGAGCGCAGAAAATCCGCTGCGGGAAATTAAAGACAGCAATAAGCTCATTATTACACCGCACATTGCCTGGGCGAGCGTGGAGGCGCGCACCAGACTGATGAATATTATTTTGGGACAGGTAAAAGAATTTATGAAGTAATAGAACAGTCCAATCCGCTATGAAACGAACAGTTTCCGTAATTTTGTAAAAAAAGCTGTGTAAGCTGCTGCTCTCTCGGCGAATGAATTCGTTCTTTTAATAAAGAAGTAAGCTCTTTCAAACGGATAAGATAATTTGACTGGGCTTTTTCATAAAGGTCAAAAAAGGACTCTTCTGAGGAAATGGACAACTCCCATGGGTTTGTCCATTTTTTGTGCTGCATGTTAAATGGGTCGGTGCGGAATACTAAGGTGTCATTCGCAATCAGCGGTGAAAAGACCGGATAACCGAGAAAATGCTTTTCGGCAAAACGGAACAGCACTTTTTTCTGACCGGTGCCATCGTATAAAATGCGGAAGCCAAGCTGCGTGGCAAAAATTGCCATAAATATCGTATAGCGGCTTACGAACAGCCCATTATATGTATGTTGATAAGCATAATGTAACATACGCGCAACGACACGCTTCTGCTTAAGCGTCAGCATAATCGTATTTTCCGCATGAAAATCGACACGATGCTGGTGCAGCTTTAAATCAAGCAGTGCACTGTCGATTTCCGTTTCCAGATAGGCATGTCTGGAAAAATAATCCTTCGCATTTTTTTTATAGTGGGTGCGGCCATAAATAAACGGGTGGCAGATCGAGTCTAAAATATAATGTCCGAGAAAGCCGGCAAGATATGCCTCCGCAATCTGCTGTTCATCTTTTCTCTTAAAAATACTACGGCTCTCCAAAAGTGCGGCGTAAAATGTACCGGTCTTTTTTGTGTGCGCCATATCTCCTAAATTGTGTCCATGCAGTACATAGGCAGGCAGATAATAGAAAAAAATATCAGGTCCCTGATGTCCTAATGCATAGACTGCTCTGTTTTTATATAAATTTTCTTT
>CAKRCJ010000201.1 GCA_934307185.1 uncultured Roseburia sp. | reverse complement strand
TTCCATCTTACAAAGAATGCAGATTACTATGACTCAGACAGAGTACAGCTTTCAGGATTAAGCTATCAGGTTATTCAGGATTCCCAGCAGGCTCTGATGAGTTATCAGACAGGAGCACTTGATACGACATTAGTCAATGGCGAGCAGGTTGACCAGGTAAAAGATGATCCGGAATTTAAAACTGTTGGTGCAGGTTATTTATGGTATGTCAGCCCGAATATTGATGCTGTGCCGGAACTTGCAAATTTAAATGTACGTCTTGCATTAACAATGGCAATTGACCGTGACGCAATAACAGGAGATGTCTTAAAAGATGGTTCTGCAGCAACATATACAGCAGTTCCACCAGAATTTGCAGCAGGCCCGGATGGTTCTGATTTCTCCGCAGACCAGGCAAAATTCGCAGATGTATGTGTTTATGATGTTTCAGCAGCCGCTGACTATTGGGCAAAAGGTCTGGAAGAATTAGGTATTACAGAGTTGTCACTTGATATGACAGTAGATGCGGATGATGCACCACAGAAAGTAGCACAGGTATTAAAAGAGCAGTGGGAGACAGCACTTCCTGGTCTCACAGTTAATCTTGTAGTGGAACCAAAGAAACAGAGAGTACAGGATATGCAGGATGGAAACTTCCAGTTAGGCCTTACACGTTGGGGACCTGATTATGCGGATCCTATGACATATCTTGGAATGTGGGTATCTGGAAACTCTAACAACTATGGTTTATGGAGCAATGCAGACTATGATGCAATTATTGCAGAGTGTACAACAGGAGACCTTTGCACAGATGCGGCAGGACGCTGGGAAAGATTATATGATGCGGAGCAGATTGTAATGGATGAGGCAGTAATTTTCCCACTTTATACACAGTGTAATGCAGAAATGCTATCTTCAAAAGTAACTGGAGTTGAGTATCATCCGGTTGCATTAAACCGTGTATACAAGGACGCTGTAAAGACAGAGTAATTTTTGGAATAACAGTTTAAATGTATTGAGAAAATCCACAGATTTAGCAGGTGCGTATTTGAGCTGAATCTGTGGACTTTTCATAATCATAAGGGACTAAGGAGGGGAAGATTTTGAAAAAATATGCGCTTAAGAGAGTTCTGACATCTCTGTTTACGCTTCTTGCAATTTTACTTGTTTTATTCATATTAATGCAGTTAATGCCGGGTTCCCCATTTAACGATGAGAAATTAAATGCTGACCAGCGGGCAGCTTTATATACCAAATATGGATTAGACCAGCCGGTTGTTGTACAGTTTATAAAATATGTAGGAAATATGTTAAGGGGAGACCTTGGTGTGAGCTATAATATTTCAAAAAATACACCAATTTCCCAGTTAATTCAGACCAGACTTCCTATCTCCATCAGCATAGGAGGTTATGCTGTTTTAATCGGAACAGTAGTCGGGCTTTTACTTGGACTGCTTGCAGCATTAAAACATGATACAATCTGGGATTCTCTGGCAACTGTAATTTCAGTTATTGGTGTGTCTGTTCCGTCCTATGTATTTGCGTTGGCATTGAGTTATACCTTTGGATTTAAATTAGGCTGGTTTCCAATGTTATTTTCCCAAAATGATATTATGGGGTCAAGCGTATTGCCAAGTGTATCACTTTCCATGTTTACGATGGCTTCAATTGCCAGATTTACCAGAAGTGAAATGTTAGAGGTGCTTGGAAGTGACTATATGCTATTGGCAGAAAGCAAAGGGATTTCTGGCTCTGCGCTTATTTTCAAACATGCACTCCGAAATGCATTAATTCCGATTATTACGGTGTTAGCGCCGTTAATTGTAGATTTGATGACAGGTTCCTTAGTGGTGGAAAAAATATTTGCCATTCCTGGTGTTGGAAGTCTTCTGGTAAATGCAATTCAATCAAACGATTATAATGTCGTCATAGCTTTAAGTTTTATCTATTCTGCAATGTATATTGCAATTATGCTTGTAGTAGATATCTTATATGGAATCATTGATCCTAGAATTCGTCTGGCAAAGAAAGGAGACTAGCATGATGAAAAAGAATACAATGCAGATAGGAGAAACTGCCGCGGCATATATTCCGGTTGAGTCTGATTTTCAATGGAAAAACCGCACCGATGAAATGGAACTGGACAACAACTTTGCAGCGCAGAGTTTTTGGAAAGATGTTTTATTTCGTTACATAAAAAAAGTCAGTGCTGTGATAGGCTTATTTTTAATTATTGTAATTACGGTATTGGCAATTGTTGGACCGAATATGAACCAGTATAGTTATTCTGAACAGAATTTAAGCCAGAAAAATTTTGCACCAAGAGTGAAAGCCTTGGAAGGCTTAGGAATTTTTGATGGCGGCGAGAGCATGAAAACGACAACTGGAAGCAAGATTATTAATTATTATCAAGAAAAAGGACTAGATGATGTTTATTACTGGTTTGGAAGTGATAATTTTGGACGTGATATCTGGACTAGAACATGGTCAGGAGCAAGAGTATCATTAATTATTGCGGTGGCAGCAGCCATTATTGATATGGTTATCGGTATGAGTTATGGTCTGATTTCCGGTTACTTTGGTGGAAAAGTGGATATGATTATGCAGCGTTTCCTTGAGATTGCAAATGGAATACCACGGCTTGTAATTGTAACACTTTTATTGTTGGTATTAGAACCAGGAATGCTTACCATTATTTTTGCATTAATGTTAACAGAGTGGGTAGGTATGAGCCGTATCGCCAGGGCAGAAATGCTGAAATTAAAAGAACAGGAATTTGTCCTTGCTTCACGGACATTGGGAGCAGGAAATTTTTTCATTATCTTTAAAGAAGTTTTACCGAATATTATTGGCCCAATCATTACGCAGGTTATGTTTTCCATTCCGACAGCTATTTTTACCGAAGCGTTTCTAAGTTTTGTTGGTCTTGGAATTCCGGTACCCCAGTGTTCGTTAGGTTCACTGATTTCAGATGGATTTAATAGTTTTACGACTCACCCATATCAGATTATTCCGCCAATTGTAGTTATGGCACTTCTGATGCTAAGTTTCAATCTGGTAGCAGATGGACTTCGTGAAGCATTAGATCCAAAGCTGAAAGAAATGTAAAAAATTAAAATAAGACAACGTAGAAAGGGGATTCGTATGTCAGAAACAAAAGAACAGATTTTAAAAATAAGAGATCTGGATATTACATTTCAGACAACGGCGGGAAAAGTCCATGCAATCCGTGGTGTAAATATAGATTTGATGAAGGGCGAGACGGTTGCAATTGTAGGAGAATCAGGATCCGGAAAATCTGTTACAATGAAAGCTGCGATGGGAATTTTAGCTTCTAATGCAACGGTGACAAATGGAACGATTGAATTTTCGTACCATCATGCGGATGGAACACCGGAGACTGTTGATATATTGAAAAAAGACAAAAAGTGGATCAGGCGTCATATTAATGGAAAAAGAATTGCAATGGTATTTCAGGATCCAATGACAAGTCTTGACCCGACTATGACAATCGGAAAACAGATTATGGAAGGCATGATCTGGCATTTTAAAACACCGAAGAAAGAGGCATGGAACAAAGCAATTGAGTTATTGAAGGAAGTAGGAATTGAAGATGCGGAAAAAAGAATGAAAAATTATCCGCATCAGCTTTCCGGTGGTATGCGGCAGCGTGTTGTAATTGCAATTGCACTCGCCTGTAACCCGGATCTTTTGATTTGTGATGAGCCAACAACAGCGCTGGATGTTACAATTCAGGCAAAAATTATTGAACTTATTCGCAGAGTACAGAAAGAGAGAGGGATTTCTGTCATTTATATTACGCATGATCTTGGCGTAGTTGCAAAAGTCGCAGATTATGTCAATGTCATGTATGCTGGAAAAATTGTAGAAAAAGGAACAATCAACGAAATCTTTTATGATGCAAAGCATCCATATACATGGGGGCTTTTATCTGCTATGCCGGATCTTGATACTGCAGACGAAAGACTCTACACAATTCCTGGTTCGCCACCAAATCTTTTAAATGAGAAACCGGGAGATGCATTTGCACCGAGAAACCGTTTTGCACTCAAAGTGGATGAAAAGGCAGATCCACCAATGTTTAAAATTTCAGAAACACATTATGCAGCAACATGGTTGTTAGATCCACGGGCACCAAAAGTAGAAATGCCAAAAGAATTAAAAGAGCGTCTTTTGCGAATGAAGAAGGAGGCAGGAATTTATGATGGCGAATGAAACAAAAACACCTCTTCTTTCCGTGAAGGGACTGAAACAATATTTTAAAATGAGCAGCAATTATACGGTTCATGCAGTGGAAGGAGTAAGTTTTGATATATATCCGGGAGAAACCTATGGTCTTGTTGGAGAATCTGGTTCGGGAAAATCGACAATTGGGCGAAGCATCATAAGACTATATGACCCAACGGATGGAAAAATTATTTTTAATGGTATGGATATTGGCAAAAAAATGAGTAAAGCCGATAGTCAGGCACTCCGGACACAAATGCAGATGATTTTTCAGGATCCAATGGCTTCGTTAAACCCAAGAAAAAAGGTCGGCGATATAATTGGTGAAGGATTAGACATTCATCATATGTATAAAAGCCGTGCTGAGAGGGAGCAGAAAATAAAAAATATTCTTGCAAAAGTAGGACTTGCACCGGAACATGCAAGCCGTTATCCGCATCAGTTTTCAGGTGGACAGAGACAGCGTGTAGGAATTGCCAGGGCATTGATTATGAATCCTAAATTAATTATTGCAGATGAGTGTATTTCTGCCTTGGATGTCTCTATTCAGGCGCAGGTGGTTAACCTGTTGCAGAAGCTCCAGAGGGAGATGGGGCTGTCGCTGATTTTCATCGCTCATGACC
>CAKRCJ010000200.1 GCA_934307185.1 uncultured Roseburia sp. | reverse complement strand
ACATCAGATAAACCAGCCTTAATACGAAAAAAAGCTGCCATGACAGCAACCTCCATAGCAGAGTATTTCAGGGACCAGGGAAGAGATGTTCTTCTTATGATGGATTCACTCACACGTTTTTCCATGGCACAGAGGGAAATTGGTTTAGCATCCGGTGAACCACCGGTAACCAGAGGATATCCACCAAGTGTTTATTCCGAGATGCCAAAGCTTTTAGAGAGGGCAGGAACATCTTCGAAAGGCTCTATCACCGGGTTATATACCGTATTGGTAGATGGTGATGATTTTAATGAGCCAATCACTGATACGGCGCGAAGCATTTTAGATGGACACATTATGCTGTCGAGAAAGCTAGGACATAAAAACCATTATCCTGCAATTGATATTTTACAGAGCATTTCCAGGGTAATGAGTGCAATTGCGTCACCGGAACATAAGGAGCTCGCTGGAAAGCTAAAGAACGTGTTAGCGACCTATAATGAGGCGGAGGATTTGATTAATATCGGAGCATACAAAAACGGCTCCAATAAAAATATTGATTACGCGATTAAAAAAATTGACGCAGTAAATGCATTCCTGATGCAGAGAACAGATGAAAAATATCAGTTTGAAGATGAAATACAGCTGATGAAAGCATTATTTAATGATTAGAGGTTTTTTATATGGCAAAATTTGCGTATCGGATGCAAAATATATTAAATATTAAAGAAAAAATGGAAAATCAGGCCAAAATAGCTTATGGAATGGCAAATTCGAAGCTGATGGATGAACAGGACAAGCTGCAGAAAATTCTTGTGAGACGCGCCGACTATGAAAGCCAGGCAAGGACGCTTGTAAATGGAACAATAGATGTTCCGAAGATTAAAGAATGCAAGCAGGCGATTGACACGATGAAAAGTATGCAGAGAAATCAGATGATGAATGTCCATGTGGCAGAAAAAAATGTTGACCTTGCACGAAGAAGACTGAATGATATTGTAGTTGAAAGAAAGACGCATGAAAAATTAAAAGAACGTGCGTTTGAAGAATTCAAGCAGGAAATTCAGTATACAGAGAACAAGGAAATAGATGAGCTTGTAAGCTATACCTATCATGAAGGAATGGATTAAGAAATACTTTTAGAAAGGCTGGAAAAAGATGGCAGATGGAATACAGGAAGAAGCACAGGAAGAAGTGCTTGACAAAAAGAAATTAAAAGCAGCAAAAAAGTTGGAAAAACAAAAGAAACGTGAAGCAAAAAGAAAAGGAAACTCTGATGATTTAGAAGATACAGACGAGACCGCAGGTGGAAAAATAGTTGTTTTTTTTGTGACAATCATTATAATATTGATTTGGCTTGCAATTTTTGTTTTACTTGTAAAATTAGATGTTGGAGGCTTTGGCTCGAATGTTTTAGCCCCGGTAATAAAAAATGTACCATATCTTAATAAGATTTTGCCGGAGTCAGCGGTTGTGGAAGAGTCCACTGAGAACAGCCAGTATGCATACACCAACTTAGACGATGCAATTAACCGTATCAAAGAGTTAGAGATTGAGCTTGCCAATGCACAAAACAGTGCAAATTCCGATGCTGATTACATATCAGAGCTGGAGCAGAAAGCGGCTGAGTTAGATGAATACAAGCAGAATGAAGCGGATTTTGAAGCTGAAAAAGAAAAATGGTATCAGGATGTTGTCTTTTCAGACGAAGCACCTGATATAAGTAATTATAAGGAATATTACGAGAGCATTGATGCGGCAAATGCAGAAGTGCTTTACAAACAGGTTGTAGAGCAGACTGCAAAGAGCGAAGAGATGGATGACTATATCAAAGCATACTCGACAATGAAGCCAAAAGAGGCTGCCGCAATTTTTGATACAATGACAGATAACCTTCAATTAGTTGCAGATATATTATCAAACATGGACTCACAGTCCAGAGCGAATATTCTCGGCAAAATGAATGCAGATACCGCAGCAAAGGTAACTGAGATCATGGAGCCTTCAGAATAGAGGGAGAAGCTTCTCCCGGCAGTAATAATAATTACTGTTAAAAAAAGAAGGAAAGGAGGAAGGGATATGTCCAATACTACAATTTCAGAAGTTGGAAAACTTTTCCAGACAAATGGAAAGGTGGTAAATGCGGTTTCAAAGCAGGCATCATCGGTTGAAGTGCAGAATAACTTCGGAACTATGCTAAAGCAGACCAAAGGAAATAATACAGCTCAAAATACGCAGAACACTGCCAGTAATTCATCAAATGATATTACACAGAAATTTAAGTCTTATCAGTATAAAGATAAAGTAGTGAAATCTGAAAAAATAGATACAGTATCAGAAGATACGGTAAAAGAAGAACTTAATAATTTTTCAGATGGTGTAAAAGAAGTATTAAAAGAAGAACTTGGCGTATCAGAAGAGCAGATTGAAAATGCGATGCAGATGCTAGGTTTACAATTTTCAGATTTGATGAAGCAGAACAATCTTGCAAATCTTGTTTCGACACTTACCGGAACAGACAGTATTCAACAGCTTTTGTGTAATGAACAGTTTGTCACAATTATGCAGGGCGTAAGTGAGGTGGGCGAAAACTTACTGAAAGCATTGAATATGAATCTGGAACAATTCCAGAATGTATTAAATAATGATTCGCTTTTGAATACTTCAGATAGCACAGAAGAAATCTCTGTGATAGTTGAAAATAGCAGCACAGATGGACAAATTACAAATGAAGTTCCAGACAGTGAAGCTGTTGTTAAAAATGACATAGTTGAAAATGAAAAAGTGACTGCAGAAAATGATATTGCTGACCGGAATACAGATACAAATGTTAAAGGCACAGCACAAAGCGGACAGAGTGCAGGCATTGTTTCAAAAATTGGGGAAAATTCTGAAATAGATGAAGCAAAAAACATTATTTCTGAGCAGGAAATTTCAGAAAATCCAGTGCTGACAGATGATGGGCAGACAGAATTTTTAAATCAGCAGAATGAATCTGGTGGGAATGAATCCCAGACCGGAAATATGTCTGAGACAGCAGATACTTTACAAAATGCGCAGCAGACAGTGGTGCCACAAAATCAATTCGTTGAAAACTTTGACAATGTGGAAACTTCAGTACCTTTACCGGAAAATGTAAATACACGGGATGTAATTGACCAGATTGTAGAATCCGCAAGGGTGATTGCAACAGATCAGAAAACAACGATGGAGTTACAGCTTAATCCGGAGAATCTTGGAAAAGTACTTTTAAAAGTAACACAGGAAGAGGGTGCGTTGACTGCAAAAATCACAACACAGAATGCAATGGTAAAAGAAGCCCTTGAAGCACAGCTTGTAGAACTAAAACAGAATTTAGAGCAGGCAGGGGTAAAAGTTGATGCTGTGGAAGTAACTGTTTCAAGCCATGAGTTTGAAAGAAACTTAGAGCAGAATGCAGAAGGCGAAAAACAGCAGGGTGAACAACAGGAAAAAGAAAAAAACACACACAGAAAATTAAATCTCAATGATTTAAGTGAGCTTTCCGGTGTGATGTCCGAGGAAGAAGCGCTTGTTGCCAAAATGATGGTAGAGCAGGGAAATAGTGTTAATTACACAGTATAGACGAAAGAAAGGAGAAAAAGATGGCATTAGTTCAACAGGTAAAAGACGGTAAGTTTGTAGAATCAACTGGTACAACAACTTCTTCTGCCAAAAAGACAGAAGAAAAGACAAATGAACTTGGTTATGACCAGTTCCTACAGATTTTATGTGCAGAGATGCAATATCAGGATCCATTGGAACCAACGAGTAACACCGAATATATCGCACAGCTGGCAACGTTTTCACAGCTCGAGTCTACTCTTAGTATGCAGGATACAATTGAGGGTTCTTCTGCAAATGATTTGGTCGGAAAATATGTAATTATGAAAGTGACATCATCTACTACCGGTGAGACAAACTATATTGCAGGTACATGTGATTATGTGCTTCATCAGAATGGTGAGACATATCTTTCTGTTAATAATGGATTATATTCCTTAGATGATTTGGATACCGTTGCAGATGCAGATTACATGGATGCAGTGACGATGGCGGAGACAATGAAGTCAAATATTAAGGCACTTCCGGTAAAAACTTCAATCACGCTGGCAAATAAAGATGATATCCAGTCAATCCGTAAAACTTATGATGGTATGACAGATTATCAGAAGAGCTTTGTAGATAAAGATTCCTGGTCTAGATTTGAGTCACTGGAACAAAGGTTAAATGAACTGATTAAGGCACAGGAAGAAGCAGACAAGGCAGACAAAACGGAAGATGCGTCAGGGGATAATTCTTCGGAAAAAACGGGCGGTACTGGTACAACAGTTTAACAGGAGGAGATGGGTTATGAATAAAATTAATGGCCAATTCACTTCAATTGAACAGATTACCGACCGTTATCTGAATACAAAAGGTACCAAAGAAAGTCAGTCTTTGGGATTATCCTTTGAAGAAATATTAAAACAGAAACAGGATGTTTCTGGGAGCTTGGAACTGAAATTTTCCAAACACGCAGCAATGAGACTTGAAGACAGAAATATCAGTCTTTCGGAAGAACAGAACAAGCGGCTGGAAAGCGGAGTTCAAAAAGCAAGTGAAAAGGGAATTCGAGAATCTTTAGTCATTGTTGATTCACTGGCATTTATCGTGAACGTACCGAATAAAACGGTTGTCACAGCAATGGACCAGAAAGACTCCAATGATAACATTTATACAAATATTGATGGCGCAGTTATTATGTAGCTGGACCTTAGGGAAGCGAAAAAAGATTTCTGACTGACAGAAGAAATCGCACACTGCGCGAAAAGAACTTAGGAGGTCATTTCATTATGATGAGATCAATGTACTCTGCTGTGTCAGGTTTAAAGACACATCAGACAAGAATGGA
>CAKRCJ010000199.1 GCA_934307185.1 uncultured Roseburia sp. | reverse complement strand
AATACCAGGTCCGATACCTGCGATAACTGCTAAACCTGCTCCGATTGCTGAGCATGCTAAAATTAAATCCTGTCCTGAAAAATTCATACTATTTTTCCTCCTTAATATTAACCCTTTTTGTCAGGTCATTCCTTTACTTATTCCTGTTCGTAATTCTGGCTGATATACGTCATAGTCAGCATACAGAATACATAGGTCTGAATTGCTCCTGAGAACAAATCAAAATACACATGAAGTGCTGCCGGCCATATAATTGCAATTTTGCTTAACAGACCATATACAAGCGCCATCATAACTGTTCCTGATAATACGTTTGCAAACAAACGTAATGACAGGGAAATAGGTACCGCAATCTCACTAATCAAGTTGATTGGGAACCAGAGTGGCAGCCATGGTGGTAATGGTGAACACATATCTACCCAGATTTGTTTCATCGGCAGATTTTTAAACTGCGTAATGTGAATTAAGCAGAATGTAATAAGACCAAGTGCAAGTGTTGTACCATAGTCGGCTGTTGGCGGTCTGAGACCAAACAATCCGGAGATATTACTCATCAGTATAAAAATAAAAATCGTACTGATATAGTTTACAAACTTCGGACCTGCGACCTTACCCATCGTGCCCATAACCATACCGTCTAACTTCTCAACGATAAGTTCAATGACATTCTGAAAACCGTCCGGCACTTCTGTTGCATGCATAATCTTACGGTTTGCAGCAATCGCAAATATAAGAATGACAAGCATTACAAGAAGTATGCATACATGTGACGTTGTAATCCACACCGTATGCCCAAACAGCTGGTAGGAAAAAAGACCGTGTATCATAAAGTCAATATCGTCCGCTCCACCAGACATCAGGATTGCGTTACTCACGTTCTCACCTCCTCCTTCATTTTTTCATTTTCACCGCTTTCTGAAGGTGTATCCACACTTCCACGCAGTTTTAAAACAACTTTATGTGTAAACGGCTGAAAATACGCTGATATTTTCAAACCAAAGACACCGATAAATGCGGTAAATAAATTACCTAATTCAAACTTCATCATAACAAAGAACACAATTACAACAACCACATAGCGTAAAACCGATTTTGTAATAATCTTCGCCTGCGCGTGTTCCCCGCCATAAATCTCAACTGCATCCCTTAACACGACTGCCATATTCACCGCCATGCCGATTGCAAGTAAAATTCCTATCAAAAGCCCTGTAGAGTAATGCAGTTTGTCTGAGACAAACCATACTCCGGCAGCTTCTACAACAATTCCATATACGATAATACCTAATACCAGTTCTGGTAATGCATCATTTAGTCTTTTTAACATTCCTCTTATTCCTGTCTTCTTTACCTAATCCATAAATTTTCTTAGCCATTTTATAGATGTTGGTAAAACCTGCCAACGCTCCAACAATAAACAGTGGAACTGTAATCCACAATATATTATACTTTCTGCCAATCCAGATACCGAACATTGTACACAAAAAAATAGGAACAATCATATTCAGTCCAAACTGAAATAACAGAGTGAGGGACTGAAATATTTTTCTTTGATTTTTTATATTCAGTCCCTCCTCTTCATTAATTTTTATAAAACAATTGTTACTTCCCTGTTTGTATGCTCATATTTCTGTAAAATAACACCTGCTGCATTCAACATTCTTTTGGACGCAATATTTGACGGTACACCATTATATTTATCACTGTCATAAACAATTCTCTTAATTCCTGCCTGAATAATTGCTTTTGCACATTCATTACATGGAAAAAGTGAAACATAAATTGTAGAACCCTCAAGGCTGATATTACCTCCACGATAATTTAATATTGCATTCAATTCACTGTGTGTGGTAAAAAAATACTTATTGTCAAGTGGATCTCCTTCCCTGCCCCATGGGAAATCATCATCAGAACAGCCTCTCGGAAGTCCGTTATATCCCATCGACAGAATTTTATGATCCTCACTTACAATACATGCCCCTACCTGCGTATTCGGATCCTTTGAACGCATACCGGTAAGCATCGCCACTCCCATAAAATATTCATCCCAGCTAATGTAATCTTTGCGTTTTTCGCTCATATGTGTACCTCTCAGACAAATACAATGGTTTACATAACTTCATCTTATTTTCTGCTTATTTTGTACCAAATATACGGTCTCCTGCATCTCCAAGTCCCGGTACGATATAACCATGCTCATTTAAATGGTCATCCAGTGCGCCGATATAAACATCAACATCAGGATGTGCCTCTGTCATTTTCTTCACTCCCTCAGGAGCTGCGATAATGCAGACCAGACGGATATTTTTTACCCCTTTATCCTTTAACATCTGAATTGCTGCTACAGAAGAACCTCCTGTTGCAAGCATCGGGTCAACGACAAATACTTCACGGTTTGCACAGTCCTCTGGCAGTTTGCAGTAATATTCTACCGGTTTTAATGTCTCAGGGTCACGGTACAATCCAATGTGTCCTACTTTTGCTGCCGGAATCATTGCAAGCATCCCGTCTACCATTCCAAGACCTGCACGTAAAATAGGTACGATTGCAAGTTTTTTTCCTTTTAACTCTTTTACAGTTGTTTTACAGATTGGAGTCTCAATCTCTACGTCTGTAAGTTTCAAGTCTCTGGTTGCCTCATAGCACTCTAACATTGCAACCTCACTTACCAGTGTTCTGAAGTCTTTAGAACCTGTGTCTGTTCTTCTCATAATTCCGATTTTGTGCTGAATTAATGGGTGGTCCATTACTACTACTTTTGCCATTTTTATTCTCCTTCGTTTAAAAGATTTACTAATTTAATAATCGTCTTTCTCATTGTCTCGTAACACAGACCATAGGATTGAAGTGAGCCGCCATATGGGTCTAAAATCTCCAGTTCATCTCCTACCAATTCTGTGAGAACATGTACATTATCCGGGTCTGCGCTCTTATACTTCTCAAGAATTTTCTCCATCTGGCTATGCTCCATTGTAAGCACCAGCGTATCCTCTGTGAAGTCTTCTTCTTCTAACTGCTCTGATGTAAACCCGTCAAAATTAATTCCATTGCTTATCATAACAGCTTCCGCTTTCTGATTGAGCGGTTCCGGAAAAAGCACAACCAGACCTCTACATTCTATTGTCACCGGATGCTTTAAAGTATATTCACCTAATATTCCCGCTGCCATTGGTGCACGGCACGTACCACTCTCCGCTACAAATAATATCCTGTTATATTGCTTCATTCTAAATAGCCCCATTCTATACCTGCAATACCTGATGGCCTGCTGCTTTTAACAGCCGGTTCATAATTGCCTGTCCAATTCTTGGTGTTGCAAAACTCTCGGAATAAATAGCATCTGCATTCCAGTCATCAAATTCCCGTAATATTCTGTAAAGATGCTTTGCAATCGCATCCTCATCTTCTCTTGCTCCAATGCTGACAACAATATCTGCCTGATACAAATCCTTTGTCTCGTCTGTTGCAATTACACCAACTTTTAATCCGGCACTCTGCTTTTCCCTGGCAAGCTCGTTAATCTTCTTTACCACCTTATCTGCTTCACCATCCACCAGGACAAGGTCTGCCTTCGGTGCATAGTGCTTATATTTCATGCCAGGTGCTTTTGGCTTCGTCAGAGAATCAGCTGCTATAATTCCCGGGTCAATGCGGACTTCCTCCCCAAGAACTTCTTCTAACATCTCCGGTGTGATATATCCCGGACGCAAAATCATAGGCACTTCTTCTGTCAAATCAATAATTGTAGATTCAATACCAATTCCAACCGGACCTCCATCTAAAATCATCGGTATCTTTCCATCGAGGTCAAGCGCTACATGCGAAGCCTCCGTCGGGCTTGGCTTGCCTGATGTGTTTGCGCTTGGTGCTGCAATCAGACAGTCACTCTCCTCTATTAACTTCAATGCGATTGGGTGATTTGGCATACGGATTGCTACAGTCTCCATGCCACCGGTCGTCTCATATGGAACCTTTTCATTCTTCCATACAATCATCGTAAGTGGTCCCGGCCAAAATGCATCTGCCAGCTTCTTCGCCTGCGCCGGCACTTCTTTCGCAATGGAAACCAGCTGTTCGAACTTACAGATATGAACAATCAAAGGGTTATCTGACGGTCTTCCTTTTGCTGCATAAATCTTTTTTGATGCTTCGGGATGCAATGCATCCGCCCCCAGTCCGTAAACAGTCTCTGTAGGAAAAGCAACCAGTTCTCCCTTTTTTATGAGTTGTGCTGCCTCTCTCATCTTCTGCTCGTCAATATGACCGGGCTCTATTTTTACTACTTCTGTGTGCATTCTTTTCCTCCGAATATTTCTGTCTTATTATCTCACAATTCCGAAAATTAGGCAACATACTTGCTATGTTTTTCTAAATATGGCATAATAAATTAAATCAGGCGAAAAAATAATAGAATATAATTACTATAAGTCTTTCTTAACAGGAGGGGAGATTTTTATGAAAATTACCAAATCTGAATTTGGAACTGCGAAAGATGGCTCTGTCATCAACCTTTATCATATGGAGAACTCTAATGGTGCTTACGTCGAAGTAATTGATTTCGGATGCCGTCTTACCAAAATTGTCGTTCCAAACCGCAATGGCGAACTTACAGATGTGTGTCTCGGTCTTACAACTGCCGAGCATTACGAAAAGGACGATGCCAGCCTCGGTGCCGTTGTCGGCCGTGTTGCCAACCGGATTAAGGACGGACACTTTACACTTAACGGCAAAGAATATCAGCTTGCCATCAATAACGGAACCAATCATCTTCACGGCGGTATCATCGGTTATGCGTCAAAGCTGTGGGACTCTAAGATAAAAGACGATAAATTGGTTTTTACCATGCATTCTACAGACGGTGAAGAAGGTTACCCTGGAAATCTTGTTTTAAATGTAACTTACGGATGGTCGGAAGATAATGAATTA
>CAKRCJ010000198.1 GCA_934307185.1 uncultured Roseburia sp. | reverse complement strand
GTTCCCGGTGGCTTGCTCGTCAAATCATAGAATACTCTATTGACCCCGCGCACCTCATTTATAATTCTGCTCATAACTGTCTGAAGAACTGCAAATGGTATCTCCGCAGACTCGGCTGTCATAAAATCAACGGTATTGACTGCGCGCAGTGCAACTGCGTAGTCATAGGTTCTCTCATCACCCATAACACCAACGGAACGCATGTTGGTAAGGGCTGCAAAATACTGGTTCGGCATCCAGGACGGATTTTTGCCATACTCTTTTTTGTAGGCGGCAACTGCCTTATCTACTTCATCGCGGTAGATGTAATCGGCATCTTGAACGATGCGGACTTTTTCAGCATTTACTTCGCCAATGATACGTATTCCAAGTCCCGGACCTGGGAATGGCTGACGGAAAACAAGATTTTCCGGAATACCAAGCTCAAGACCTGCCTTACGGACTTCATCTTTGAACAGGTTTCGGAGCGGCTCGATGATTTCTTTGAAATCAACAAAGTCCGGAAGTCCTCCTACATTATGGTGAGATTTGATTACTGCAGATTCCCCGCCAAGACCACTTTCAACCACATCTGGATAGATGGTTCCCTGTGCAAGGAAATCAACGGCTCCGATTTTTTTTGCTTCCTCTTCAAATACGCGGATAAATTCCTCACCGATAATTTTTCGTTTCTGCTCCGGTTCTGTTACTCCTGCAAGTTTGTTGTAGTATCTCTCCTGCGCATTGACACGGATAAAGTTTAAGTCAAACTGACCGCTTGGTCCGAATACACTCTCCACTTCGTCCCCCTCATTTTTACGCAAAAGACCATGGTCAACAAATACACAGGTAAGCTGTTTTCCAATGGCTCTGGATAAAAGACCTGCTGCAACGGAGGAATCGACACCACCTGATAAAGCAAGAAGTACTTTTCCGTCACCTACTTTTTTGCGAATATCTTTGATGGTATTCTCAACAAAAGAATCCATTCTCCATGTACCGGCACAGCCACATACACCTCTTACAAAGTTATGAAGCATCTTGCTTCCCTCTTCGGTGTGAAGCACTTCCGGGTGGAACTGGATTGCATATAAGTTTTTCTCTCTGTTCTCTGCCGCTGCAACCGGGCAGTCTGCGGTGTGCGCAACAATCTGGAAGCCTGGTGCAGTTTTTGAAATATAATCAAAGTGGCTCATCCAGCAGATGGTTTTTGGTGCTACGTTTCCAAATAATGGAGATGTTGTATCAACCATCACCTCTGTTTTACCATATTCACGTACCGGAGCTTTTTCAACTGTGCCTCCTAATACATGCATCATTAACTGTGCACCATAACAAAGTCCCAAAACCGGAATACCAAGTTCAAATAATTCTCTGGTATAGGTTGGCGACTCTGGCTCGTAGCAGCTATTTGGTCCGCCGGTCAAAATAATTCCCTTTGGGTTCATTGCTTTAATCTGCTCAATGTCTGTCCGATAGGAATAGATTTCACAGTAAACGTTACATTCTCTGACGCGTCTCGCAACCAGCTGGTTGTACTGACCGCCGAAGTCAATGACGATTACTTTTTCCTGGGAAAAAATATTTTCCATAATCAGCCCTTTGTCCTCCTGTATTTTCATTTCTGTAATGTTCTGATTTTTATCAGAATATTAGTTCTGACTTTTCCATTTTAACTATAAATTATGAAATGGACTTATCATTCGGTTATTGTAGCATAGTTTTATTGAATTATCAATTCGGGTAATTTTTTTAATTTGCTCATTTATCGCACAAATTATTAATCTTAATCAAAAAGTTTCGCATTTATTTTTCTGTGCATTTAACAATTATCATGTTTCAATAATAAATCTGCCAGTTACCCCAGATTTATCCAGTACCGCTGCTCAATTACACCATCTGTTTCTATTTCATTTTCCAATATTCCGCCATTATTTTTGATACTTTTTGCAGAACCAATATTTTCCTTATTACATACCATAAGAACTTTTTCTATTCCAAGCTTCCTGCATTCCTCTAATGCCAGACCTATCATTTCCGTGGCGTATCCTTTTCTCCGTTCAAAAGGGCGCACGCCGTCTCCGATATGACCTCCATTGAGCAGCAATGCATCGTTAAGATAATGTCTGATGTTAACTGCTCCGACAAGAATATCCCGTTCCTTATCATATCCAAAAAATGTAGAGTCAGGTACATATCCTTCTTTTGGTTTTGAAAATTCCAGATTTTTCAGATAGGCGTCAAAATCGTGATAATCTGTTTTTTGAATTGACCATGGAATAATTTTTTCTCCTGTTTTTGTCCATTCGTCCATCATATCGAATAACTGCGATTTGAACTGTTCACTCATTTTTACTAATTGTAAACTCATTTCGTTTTTCTCCCTCCTTAGTATTTTCAGAATATTACAAAAAAATAAATATTTTTTCGAAATAGTTTGAAAAATAATTGTTCTCTATCATACTCTTGTTGCTTTGCCCTGTCAACAACTTGTATAAATAATTTTTGCTTAAAAAGGTCATACTGATTTTATGAAAAAATATGACAAGCTTCCCGACTTTTCAAAACTTTATAAAACGAGAGCGTTTACAATATCTGATATTGTTTCCCTTTTTATCTTCCTGTTTTTTGCTGCGGCTTTCGGTGGCTATATATGGGAGGTGCTTATTTTTCTTATAAAAGACTGGGTCTTTGTCAACCGCGGTTTTCTTTACGGTCCATGGCTGCCGGTTTATGACATCGGCGCAGTGTTATTTTCTCTTGTGCTGTCAGACAGACCTCTCTCTTTTTCTGCAAAAAAGATACAGAAAAACCACCCTATCAAAGTTTTTGTCCTTTCTTCCCTGTTTGGCTCAGGCTTGGAACTTATAATAGGCTGGCTTCTTGACTCAATCTGGCAGCTTCGCTATTGGAATTACAGCGATTACTTTTTAAATTTTCACAGCTATATCTGTCTTGTTTCTGCGGTCTGTTTTGGAATTGCAGGAGTGCTCTGGATTTGCGTTATCTCTCCGGCACTATTTTGCCGCTCCACCTTCTAAAAATTCGGTTTCTTCTTTCATGACCTGCTGCTCTTTTTCCTTAAAAATCATTCCAAAAATAGCCCGGACCAATGGACCAGCAAAAAATATCTGCCAGAAAAATGCCATTGGGAAGTTTAAAGCAGTTGTCTCAAACCAGACTGCTATAAACTCTTTTCCTGCATTTTTAAATAATAAGGTTGCAAAAAAGCTCATGGTCGGGCACATCAGGCATACTGTAATGGATGAAATAGCTAAAATAAGCATAATCGGCTTATCCACACCTGGTGTCACGATACGGAATGCAAGCTTTTTCGAAAGGCTTCCATATAAAAAGAAATCCAATATGAAAGCAATCGGTCCCATGATTACCAATTCATGAAACGCATTTAAAAATACAACGTTGCTCATTCCACCCATATTCAGTGCAATATTGTAGCAAATCATGGTATAAACCATGACAAATACCATTAAAATGGTAAAAATAACTTCCTGTAATTTTGTTTTTGGCATAATTTTTTCTCCTTTTTCCTTTTTATTGACAAAAAAACTGCCGAACAACAATCTTGCGATCGCTGTTCGGCTGCACGTCGTGTGATTACTATAGCATATTTTTTCGTCCGATATAATAGTTTAAATTTCACATTTTTTTCATTTAATTAAAACAATTTTTTGTATATTTCACTTATTAAACTGCAATATCTTTCTGATTAACATAATTTTTGATTTGTTTAAAAATATTGATGGATAAGACATCGCTCCAATTTTTTCGGTGTCATCAAAGAAACTTCATCAATAAAAAAATTACGGAATGTCATTGTCCCGCCACCGCAGGCATCTGTTTTTTCTGCTGCAAGTTCTCCTGCAATTCCGACAAATGCGCAACAGGCTGCCGCACTCTGCACGGAAGGTTCTGTTCCTAAAAACGCACCCAGCATCACAGAGGACATACACCCGCTGCCCGTAATTTTTGCCATTTTCGCATCTCCGTTTTCACAGATATAAGCAGTTGTTCCATCTGTGATGATGTCTTTTTCCCCGGAAGCCACAAGTATTACATGATATGCACTGGCATACTGCTCCATTGCCCCGACATCAAGCGTTTTGTCTTTGGCATCAACCCCTGTTACAGTATTGCAATGCTCTATCAGCGCACGGATTTCAGAGTAATTTCCACGAATACAGGCTGGGTGAACTTTTTCAATAAGCTTCTGGCATTTTTCGCGCCGGAAACTGGAACCCGACACACCAACCGGATCAATAACAATCGCATGGTTTAATTTTTCTGCCACCTGTCCCGCCCTTTCCATTGCCTCATAATCATCAATTGCTCCAAAATTGCAGACAAGCGCCCCCGCTCCTGCTGTAATTTCTTCGACCTCAAGCGGGTGATGTGCCATCGTAGGAGATGCCCCTGCTGCAAGTAAAATATTGGCACAGTCATTCGCAGTAACTATGTTTGTAATGCAATGAATGACCGGGCGCTCTTTTTGTATTCTATTGTAAATTTGTGCAATATACTTTTCTGTAATGTTCATGTATTTACTCATACCTTTTTGTTATTTATTCTTCTAACTTCTGTTTTCTATTGTAACATTTTTTTCTGATGAATAGAAAGAAAAATCTTTTATTTATGTCATTCATGTGGAGTTTAGGCAATTTAATGCCACAGATTTTTAGGCTGCATTTTCAAGTTTGGCAGATATTTACGCTGCCACATTGTCAAGCTGTGTTATGAATTTGAAAAGACTTTTTTCCATAGTCTACTATGAATAAAAAACGCATGGATGGCATGGAAAATTCCATTGCCCAGAACATTACGATAAACCTCAAAAAGCAAGAAACTATATCTCTCTCCATGCACAGCCCACAAAAAATTTATACAATATCCATTCTTATTTCATCAATAATACTTTTATCTCTTA
>CAKRCJ010000197.1 GCA_934307185.1 uncultured Roseburia sp. | reverse complement strand
GGTTTTTTATGCCTGAAAATTACGAGCATTATATCACAAAAAATATTAAAGCATTATATAAAAGAAGTCTTTTTTCACCGATTGTATATCTGATTATTGTCATTGTGTTGTGGCATGTATTTTCTTTAACAGACCTTCTGCTGCCGGTAACATTATCAGACAATGCTGCTTTAGACTCACTCTATCGAAGCGGCTCGCCCAACATTCATACAACACTGAATGATTTAAAATTTACAGGATATACAAAAAACAATGTCTTCGGAACTTCCGGTTATTATTATTACACAATGCGGAATAATGAATGCATTATTGTCCTTTTGTCTCCAAAAACATGTGAGGAAGGGCTCCCGGCAATATCTTCTGTCACTATCACTGGAAAAATCAGACAGGCAAACGCCTCTTTTGAGTCCCTTTTGAAAAATCTTTCAGAGGATTTAAGCTGGACAGAAAAAGGGATTCAGGGAAAGATTTCCCACTACTTTATCAGTGAGCCTGATTACAATCGTACTATGAATATCGTTCTTTTTTCAGTGCTGTTTGCAACAAGCTTTTATGCCTTACTCTGCATTATACTTTATATTATATTTATTAATTTTCCGGTTTTAGCACCCTGCTGCCAGGACCTTGCACTTTTCGGCAATCCGAAAAAACTTCTCGCACAGGCAGAAGAAGAACTTGCAACGCTTCCACAGCTTGCCACAGAAGATATGTTCATTACCGAGCACTTTTTTATTGAAACTTCCATTTACGGAAATGCGATTATACCGATTGACCAGATTATCTGGATTTATAAATATTCCACGCTGCATAAGTTCTTCTGGTATCATTTCAGTATTTCCTACACGTTACACATCAGCGCTAACAAACATTTATATATCCAGTGTCCAAAGAATATCAAGTCCGACATTGACGGTATTATGGACTACCTTGCAGAGGCAAATCACAACATTCTTGTCGGATTTAATGAGAAAAACAGACTGGCTGTCCAGAAAATCCAGGGGACACCGATGCATTTTGAAAAATTCATTGCGGTTTTGAAGAAGAGGATATAAGATGTAATAATTTAAAAATCCGGGGCAAGATGCCCCGGAAAGATATAGTCAGCACGTTAATTTATATTCTCCTGCAAGTTCTTCATTTAATACAGCAATCTCGACATCCCATATTTTCCGAATCTGGAGTAATCTTACTTTTAATTCTGCCAGTGGTCCTGCCAACCATGTAATGTCTTCTGCATCTTTAATAACAAGAATAAATTTCAATTGTATATCTTTCATGCTATTCACCGTTTTCAGTTTATCTCCCACTTCTTCCACATCCTGAAACTTATCCATGATTACTGCTAAATAAATCTGCAGGGACGCAATAAACTTTTCAGTTATAGACGAATAATATTCCTCAAATTTTTGCTCTTTTTCTTCTGATTTATAACGATTTGCAACGTTCGGACAACTTTTCTTTGCTTCCAGAAATACGATACTATTTTCATCATATCTCAAAATGAACTCAACTGTTTTTATTCCTGAGCCAAGATTTTTGTAAATTTTAGAATCTTCAATATGAAATAAATCTGTTTCCTCAAATTTTCCAAATTGCATTTCAGACTCTGCTATAACCTTCACTTCAGTACCACCCCAATTTCCTCTCTATAAAGTTGGCGAAAAGTATCCATGATTGCATTATGCTCCAACAATTCAAATTCCGTTTCAATCTCGCATTGCACTTTTTCTTCTTCATCTTTATATAATGAAATATACTGGATATTACTTTCTTTGCTCCTCTTTACTTCAATATATTTAGATAAAAAATAGTCATGGGTGGAAACAAAAATTTGCACACCTTCACTTTCCAACATAACCAGTAATTCAGCCAATACCGGTATATATTTGGGATTAATATTTGCCTCTGGTTCATCCCAGAATAACACAGAACCCTTTTCAAGCGTTCCATTCTTAATCAACTGCCATAATAATGCTATTTTTCTCAATCCCTCTGCTACCAGATTAAATTCGAGTTTTGCCTGCGTACCTGGTTTCAGATAGAATCTATCATCGTGTAAGGTTACTTTCCCTGAACTGATTTTTTGCAAAATATCCAAATATTTTTTTCTTGCTGCTGAATCCACTCCTCTGGAAATATCAATCTTTGCAGCCGCAATAATATCTAGATAAGTATCATCAAATTCTACATTGCCCATTTTTACTGCCGCATCCAGATTCCAGGCATTGGATAAAATTTCTTTTGCCGGAATAAATACGCTGGTAAGATCGGACATCTGCTTTTCCCATTTTTCCTCTGTTCTAATCTCCGCATCCCACTTTTTTGTTTTAGTCGAAAACAACATTCCTATTTTCGCTGTATCGGACTCCACTGAAATCTTTGCTGTATTGTTACCATTTTTATTTCTGTTAACCAGTCTCCCAATACTAGATTGATCTGGACGAAAAAGCATCGTTGTCTTCTGGGAAAATGACACATCATGTTTCGATGCCTGGCATGCTGCATATGCCAGCTTCATAATATGAGTTTTTCCCATTCCGTTTTCTCCAACTAATACATTTAATCCCTTACTGAATGGTATTTTAATATCTTCAAACACTGTAAAATTTTCTGCTTCAATCCTTGTCAATGGCATTACCATCACCTCGATTATTTTAACTTTTTATTAATCCCTTCTAAAAATATCTCTTGTATACACCTTCTCCTCAACATCTTCTAATACCGGGTCAAAACGGTTGGCAATAATAACATTACATATTTTTTTGAATTCTTCCATATCACCAATAACTTTTGAGCCAAAGAAAGTAGAGCCCGGTTCTAAGGTTGGTTCATAAATTACTACAGTTGCGCCCTTTGCCTTGATTCTCTTCATAACGCCCTGAATAGAACTCTGACGGAAGTTATCTGAATTACTCTTCATGACAAGTCTGTAAACTCCGACGATACACTGCTGTTCTTCGCCAGGTTTAAAATCACAACGATTAAATTTGTCATAAAATCCGGCTTTTTTCAAAACCTGCTCGGAAATAAAATCTTTTCTTGTGCTGTTGGAATTCACAATTGCCTCAATTAAATTCTGCGGAACTTCTGCATAATTTGCCAACAGCTGCTTTGTATCTTTTGGCAGACAGTATCCACCGTAACCAAAGGATGGATTATTATACTGCTCTCCAATTCGTGGGTCTAAGCACACTCCACGGATAATGTTCTGTGTATTTAAACCTTTCAATTCTGCATAAGTATCTAATTCGTTAAAATAAGATACACGAAGGGCTAAATATGTATTAGCGAACAATTTTACTGCCTCTGCCTCGGTTGTTCCGATAATTAATGTCTCAATATCTTCTTTGATTGCTCCTTCTTTTAAAAGAGCTGCGAAATCATTTGCTGCTTTTACAAGTCTCTCGTCAGTAACATCTGTTCCGACAATAATTCTGCTTGGATATAAATTATCATATAATGCTTTACTTTCGCGTAAAAATTCCGGGCTGAAAATAATATTATTGCAATTATATTTCTTTCTTACAGAAGCTGTATATCCAACCGGAATTGTACTCTTAATAATCATGATTGCATCTTTATTGTACTTCATGACGGTTTCAATCACCTGCTCTACCGCCGATGTATCAAAATAATGCGACTGCGAATCATAGTTTGTCGGTGCAGCAATTACAACATATTCTGCATTTGTATAAGCTAACTCTGTATCTAAAGTTGCTGTCAAATCCAGTTCGTGGTTTGCAAGATATTCCTCAATGTAATCATCCTGGATTGGAGATATCTTATTATTAATTTTCTCTACCTTTTCCGGGATAATGTCTACTGCAAAAACCTTATTGTGCTGTGCTAAAAGTGTTGCAATTGATAACCCGACATATCCGGTTCCTGCTACTGCTATTGTTTTGTTCATATTCTTTTTTCTCCTGTATCTTACTTTCTTCTTTTATGTTTTTGACACAATTTTTTAATTGTCCAAACCCTAAAATTTAGCTTTTTCACATATAAAATAGTATACCCTATTTTTTTAATAAATGAAAGCCTTCCTATGTTTTACATCTATACATTTTCATCTTACGCTTGTAAATTTTATCATACTATGTTATTATAACCCTACTTCACAGACATTTCTGTCTGTATTCTTCTTAAAAATCTGACGTTTCGTCACTTTTTCAGAAAAATTTATTTTATCTTTATACCAAGGAGGATTTGCCTATGGCACATGAAAAAATTACCTACACACTTTCTGACATTCTCGGTACACCTATTTCAGAGAAAGAAGCTATCGATTTTATCCAGCAAAACACGGATGAGGATTCCTTTCATACCTTTAATATCATGGATGAGTTTTACCGTAAAAAGCTGCTTCACTTCATCATGGGAAAAAACGGTCTTGCCATTACTTACGATTCTGTATTTAAAAATGTAATGATGCCCGGCGGCACAACTGAACGGTTGGAACATTTTCTCTCTGCCATTCTAGGTGAGCCAGTTCAGATTAAACAGGTCTTATCTCGTGAAGGCAGTCAGATTGCCGAAACCGGCTCTTTTATTATCGCAGATATTATTGTAAGCACTAAAAACGGTTCCATTATGAATGTCGAAATACAGAAAATCGGATACGACTTTCCCGGTGAACGCGCAAGCTGTTATACTGCTGATATGATTATGCGCCAATATAATTATCTAAAAAATAAAAACAAGCGCTTCACCTATCGTGATATGAAACCTGTGTATCTCATTGTCTTTATGGAAAAAAGTCCTGCTCCATTCTGTCATTCCAGTCATTATATACACAATAAACACTCCTCTTTTGATACTGGTCTTAAGCTGAATCTTCTTGATAACATCACCTTTATTTCACTTGACACATTCCACTCTCTGGTTCAAAATATAACTACAGAGCAGGATGCATGGTTAAAATTCCTTACAGTG
>CAKRCJ010000196.1 GCA_934307185.1 uncultured Roseburia sp. | reverse complement strand
GAATATGACACAGAAGGAAATTATCAATTTACTTTTCCTCCCAAGCTTCTCTATGGCAAAGAAAATTACCGATATTTCAGGACGTGGCGTTGGTCTTGATGTCGTAAAATCCAACATTGAGGCATTAGGTGGAGATGTAGAAGTAAGAACCAAGTTAGGCGAGGGTACAACCTTTATTGTAAGACTTCCACTTACACTTGCAATTATCCAGGCATTAATGGTAGAAGTCAGAGATGAAAAATATGCAATTGCACTTGGTTCTATTGCCAACATTGAAAGCATTCCTGTAAATGAAATTAAATATGTACAGGCACAGGAAGTAATTCATCTTCGTGGTGCAGTTATTCCATTAATCAGATTAGATAAGATTTTAGATGTGGAAGGTGAAGGACAGGCAGAAAATCTTACTGTTGTTATTGTAAAGAAGGGTGACAGCCTGGCAGGTCTTGTCGTAGATAACCTTATCGGACAGCAGGAGATTGTTATTAAATCACTTGGAAAATATATCAATAACAATAAGATCATCAGTGGTGCTACTATCCTTGGCGATGGTGAAGTTGCATTGATTCTTGATGTTAATACATTGATGTAGTGGAGGGGTTCTGACATGGAAAAAAATATAGATACAGCAACTGAAAAAGATGCAAAACAGTATATCGTTGTAAAGCTTGGCAGTGAACAGTATGGTATAGATATCAGCTATATTGATAACATTGTGCGTATGCAGAAAATCACCAGAGTCCCTAAAGTACAGACTTATTTTAAGGGAGTCATTAATCTGCGTGGTGAGATTGTTGCAGTTATGAGCGCCAGAAAGAAAATGGATCTTGAGGATGATGTTATCACAAATGCAAGCCGTATTATCATTTTAAAGCTGGAAAATAAGGATGCAATTGGAATTATCGTAGATGAAGTAAAAGAAGTTGTTACCTTAAATGATGAAGAAATTGATGCAACAAGAGGCAAAGATGGAAAGGAAATGTTTATCAACGGAGTTGGAAAACATGGAGATGAATTAATATCCTTGTTTGATATTAATGCCCTTGTGGACGAAAAAGAAAATGCATAAGAAGATACAGTGAGACCTTATCCTAAGGTCTCACTGTGTTATCTCAATAAGTAGATGGAGTGTAAGATGAGTGAATATACATTAGAAGATGTCAATGCAATGTACGTGGATGTGTTGAAAGAAATTGGTAATGTTGGTTCTGGAAATGCCACAACTGCAATCGCAAATATGGTTGGCATGCGTATTGACATGAAAGTTCCAAATGTGAAATTGATGGATATATCAGAGTTAGGAAGTGCGATCGGTCCTGAGGAGGAAACAGTCATTGGTATTTTTCTTGAGGTTTCCCATGATATTAATGGAAGCATGATGTTTCTTTTAGATTTGCAGTCTGGACATTACCTTGCAGACAAGCTTTTGATGAGAGAAAATACAGTACATGAGAATATGGAAGTATTTGACGAAATGGAATTATCCGCGTTGAAGGAAGTCGGAAATATTATTACTGCTTCTTATTTATCAGCACTTGCCTCAATGACAAATCTGACGATTTTGCCATCTGTTCCATATATTAGTGTGGACATGGCAGCAGCAATTTTAAGCGTACCTGCAATCGAATTTGGCTTGATGGGAGACAGAGCTTTATTAATTGAAACAGAAATCTGTGCTGATGTTGCAATCAGAGGATATTTTATCCTTATGCCGGAACAGGAATCTTATTACAAAATATTAACGTCTCTTGGATTGACATTATAAGGGGAGACGAATATGGGCAATGTGATAAAAGTAGGAATGGCAGACCTTAATATCTGCAAAGCACCAGATACAATTACAACATTAGGACTTGGTTCGTGTATCGGACTTACCTTATACGACCCAGTGACAAAAGTAGGCGGAATGGTTCATTACATGCTGCCGGACAGTACAAAAGTAAGTAATAATTCCAATAAAGCAAAGTTTGCGGATACAGGAATTGATGAGCTGCTGAGAAAGGTAGTGGCAGCCGGGGCAAACAAATCAAGACTTGTTGCTAAAATTGCAGGCGGGGCCAGAATGTTTGAGGTCAGTGGATTATCCGATGTTGGAAATATTGGTGCGAGAAATGCCGAAGCAGCAAAAGCAATTTTAAAAAAATATGGAATCCGCCTGATTGCAGAGGATACCGGTTTAAATTATGGACGTACAGTAGAACTTCATTGTGACACCGGAGAATTTTATATTAAATCAGTTGGTAAACCGATAAAAATCATTTAAAAATGCAGAAGTGGAGAGACTATGAAAACGAAAAGCGTACCGTCAGTCATAATGCTTTTGGCTGGATTTGTGATGTGCATTATTGGAATTGTACAACATATGGAAACAATGCTGTTTATCAGGACATTACTGATTGTTTTGATTGTCTTTTATATTTTCGGCTGTATTATTAAGATGATTTTGGATAGAAATTTCAAAGAAATGGATGAAGAAAAGGAAAATACAGAATCTGACCAGAAAACAGAAGAAATGGAAGAGACAGAGAAAACAGATTCAGATGGGGAGTAACAGAGAATAAACTTGAGTCTGGAGGCTTTGTATGAAAGCAGTTGATAGAGAAAAACTCTGGGAGGAGTATCAGAAGAGAAAAACACCAGAGCTTAGGGAAAAGCTGATTACCGAATATGCACCGCTTGTGAAGCTTGTCGCTGGCCGTCTGAGTATGTATCTCGGCTATAATGTAGAATATGATGACCTTGTCAGTTACGGCATTTTTGGATTAATAGATGCAATTGACAAATTTGATTTGGAAAAGGAAGTTAAATTTGAAACTTATGCGAGTTTAAGAATAAGAGGTACAATTTTAGACCAGATTCGGAAAATGGACTGGATACCAAGAACTGTAAGACAGAAGCAGAAAAAAATTGATGAAGCAATCAAACAAATTGAAATGCGTACTGGAAAAACAGCACTGGACGAAGAGATTGCTGCAGAACTTGGACTGTCGGATGATGAACTGCTAAACTGGCAGTCACAGCTTAAAGTGACAAATATTATTTCTTTAAACGAGTATGTGGACCAGGGGCTTGAGCCGGTAATGGATGCAAAAAAGAATTCACATTTTGCACAGCCCGAAGAGAAAGTACAGGAAGAAGAGTTAAAACAGAAACTGGCAGAGTCACTGGATGTGCTGACGGAGAAAGAGCGAAAGGTGATTATACTGTATTACTATGAAGACCTTACCTTGAAAGAAATCAGTAACATATTGGAGGTTTCGGAATCAAGAATTTCACAGTTGCATACAAAGGCATTATTAAAGATGCGGAAAAAGCTTGGAAATTATCTTGGAATTTTGACAGCCAGAGGAAAGTAGAGGTGTAGTTTTATGTCAATTAGACCGGTTGACTTTAATGGGATGATACAAAGAACCCAGGATATAAGTACACTAAAACAGAATGAAGACAATAGACCGGTTGTAGAACAGCAGGTGCTGTATTCACAGGAAACAAAAAAACTGGAACAAAAGCTTCATCAGGTGAACGAATCCCAGAAAGAAGAAAACGAGCCGTATCGGTATGATGCCAAGGAAAAGGGAAATGGACACTATGAAGGCAATGAGCAAAAGAAAAATGCAAAAAAACACAAGAAAGAAAACAGAGTTCTGATGAAAAATCAGCCTTCTGGGTTTGACATCAAAATATAAGGAGTAAAGAATGACTGGAACAGAGATATTTCTGCTTCTGATTGGTTGTATTTTTATGATTGGGAGCTTCTTTTTAAGTGAAAAATTATCAGCCTCAGAGTTGGATAAAGTTGCAGAACTCAGCGAGAATGAACTGCGGAATATTATTAATCGTGAGATTGAAAATGCAAAAAAGAAGATGGATGAGGTTATACAGGTAAAGATGACAGAGACGGCAGAGCTTACAGAGCATGCTATGGAGAAAGAATCTTATGAACAGATGGTTCAGATTCATGATTATTCAGAATCTGTCATGGAATCCATGAAAAAAACACATGATGAGATTATGTTCCTTTATAGTATGCTAAATGATAAACATACAGAGATGACATCTATGGTTGGAGATTTGCAGCGCCTGGCAGCAAGTATAAGAAATCTGAAAAATACGATGACACAGTCAGATGCAGAGAAGGAATCAAAAGCGATAACAAGAACAGAAAACAGAAGAGCAGTCCCACGGAGTGAAGCTTCTTACCAGAGAACAGAGCCTTCTTACCAGAGAACAGATTCTGCATATCAGAGAACAGACTCTGCATATCAGAAAGCAGAGCGGAGTTATATGTCGCCAAATGCTGCTGAAATTGCTGAAATACAGAAGAAAAAGGAAAAATTATCAAATGAAATGATATTAAGACTTTACGATCAGGGAATGAGTAAAGTTGATATTGCAAAGAAGCTTGGCAGAGGTCTTGGAGAAGTAAAACTTGTACTAGAATTATACAAAGGGGAAGAAGATCTGTGAAATTAAAATATTACTTGCGTGGTCTTGGTATTGGAATTATTATAACAACAATTATACTTTCAATTACGTTTAAAGCGGATACTCCTCAGATGTCAGACAAGGAAATTATTGCGAAAGCAAAACAGCTTGGCATGGTCATGAAAGAAGAAGATACCACGATAGGAAACACTCAAAACAGACAGAATAACGAAGAAGATGGGCAGGCTGTTGTTTCTACAGAAGAAAGTCCGGATGAAAATGCCATACAGGATACAGAAGCGGTAGATACAGAAACAGTAGATACAGAAATAGTAGATACAGAAATAGTAGATACAGAAATAGTAGATACACAGGAGCAGGAGTCTCAGACAGAAAATATGCAGTCAGGTGATGTGCAGCCGGAAAATACAACGGATGAGGCAGCTTCTGAAAACGTGGAAGAAGCGCAACAGGAGGAAGAACGGGAGCCATATACCCTTGTTGTACGGTCGGGAGATGTATGC
>CAKRCJ010000195.1 GCA_934307185.1 uncultured Roseburia sp. | reverse complement strand
CCATCGCACCGATAGTTTCCACACCGTCAATCGTCAGTGCTTTTTCCACAACCTCGTCTGCCATTGCAGTCAGTTCCTCAAAGGTCAGTGTCTCATCTTCTTTTGCAGAAATGGTTGCACTAATCTGGTTTGTCTCCATATTCATATCCATAAAGGAATATCCTCTGGAGAAGGCTGCTGCCGCACTTAACACTAACAATGCGATTACTGCAATAAATACAACCGGTTTAAAACGAAGTGCAAGTGCAAGGATTTTTCCATAAACCTCTTTTACTTTTTCAAAGAAATTGTGTTTGATTTCTTTCGTATTTTTCAACATGCCGGCTGCCATCATCGGAACGAAAGTAAGTGCAACTAAAAGGCTCGCTGCCAGTGTAAATGCGATGGTAAGTGCAATATCCACAAATAACTGTCTTGTGATGCCTTTGGTAAAAATAATCGGGGCAAATACACACACGGTCGTAAGTGTGGAAGCAATAATTGCTCCGGTCACCTGTGCCGCACCCTCTACCGCAGCTTTTTTGATTGAATATCCCTCATTCCGCAAACGATAAATATTCTCAATTACTACAATTGAGTTATCCACTAACATACCAATTCCAAGTGCTAAACCGGAAAGTGATATGATGTTTAACGTAATATTTGTAAAGTACATTAATACGATGGCAAAAATAACACTGAGCGGAATGGAGCAGCCGATAATAAGTGTCGGTTTAATATCTTTTAAGAATAACAAAAGGACGATAATTGCAAGGATTGCTCCGACAATCATATTTTCCAATACAGACTGCACAATCATGCTGATGTAAATACCCTGATTCATTAATACGCTTAAGTGCAGGCCATCGTTCTCTGACTCTAAGCTGTCAAATTTATCAAGTACACGGTTTGTCACATCTCCGGTGGAATAGCCGGTCTGTTTTTCAATGGAAAGCATAACCGCAGCATTTCCATTTACTTTGGAATAGGAGTCCCCCATATTGTCAATGTATTCCACATTTGCAACATCAGATAACTTTATCGGTTCAATTCCGTCCATGCCAAGGTCTATTAAGACAAGGTTTTCTAACTCTTCCTTTGAAGCCACCTCATCTCCGACACGCACAAGGTACTGTTTATCACCATCTGCAACATACCCTGCCGGCATGGAAAAGTTCTGTGCAACCAGCAGATTTTTTAATGTATCCATTGTTAAAATGGTGTTTAAATCGGCGGAGTCTTTTGCCTGCTCTTTTGTGGTATCTAACTGCTCCTGTCCCTGCGCGATTTTATCTGCCGCAACCGCAAGGTCTGCATAGCCTTTGCTCATTTCCATAATTCCGGAAATCTGGGATTTGTTTAATGTCACCATTGCATCATCTAAAGATGTTTTTCCGCTTGCAATCTGTGTCTGTGCAGACTCGATAGTTGCAATTCCCGCTGCAAGCTGCGGTTTTGTCTCGTTTAACTTCGTAATCGCGGTCGGAATATCCTTATAGGAAGTTATTGTCACTCCAGCGCTTGCAAAAGAAGATGCCTGGCTTAACACCATCGTATTGACATCATTTAACTTTGCCTGCAGGGTGTCAATCTGTGCCTGTATCTCGTCTCCACTGGAAAAATTCGTTCCTGCCTGTGCATTTATCTGTGCTAAAACTTTTTTCTCCATGTAGGCGGCAAACTGGTCATCTGTTAAACTATTTTTGTAGGCATCATATAATTCACTGTCACTGCCAAAGGTATCTAACACCGATTTAAACTGGTCTGCCTGCTCCTGCGTGATATACCCACCATTTACTGCATAGCCTAAAAGCTCATTCGTATCCATATCCGGCATTTTCTGCTGTAATTCCATCACAACGAGAACTACCGGCTTTAATGCATAAAGCTGCTTTGCACCGTCTTTTGCCTGGTCTGCGGCACTCTTTAACTTCTTTAACCCGTCAATGCCCTGCTCTATCTGTATTGCGCCGTCATAAGCCGCCTGCAATCCACTGATGGCGCTGTCCATGGACGACTGTGTGGTCTTTAACTGGTCAAGCTGTTCGGTCAAATCGCTTTCTGTCTGGAATAACTGGATTTTATTATTTACAATCTCATTGGAGGCAGCACCAATCTGTTCCTCCATCTGGCTCTGACCTTCCGCTAATTTTTTCTTGCCTTCTTCAATCTGGGAGGAAGCCTTATCTAACTCTGACTGGGCATCCGTAAACTGCGCATCAATTTTGCTTAATATCTGCTCGTTTAATGCATCAATTTTGTCCTGGTCCATCGTCACCTGTAAATCGGTATCCAGCACACCGGTTGCCGTAACCGATGCCACACCCTCGATACTTTCCAAAAGCGGTAATAATTCATTATCCACATAATTTGAAACCTCTGCCTGATCCATTCCGTCCACATCGGCAGACGCAATCATGACCGGCATCATATCCGGGTCAATCTGCATGATAATCGGCGAACCCGCCGTATCCGGGAACTGACCGGTCAACTGGTCTAATTCCTGCTGAATTTCAATCATGGCAGAATCCATGTTTGTACTCTGTTCATACTCTAAAATAACCATGGAATAGTTATCGTAAGACATAGAACTTACATTATTAATATTAGAAGTCGTTGCCATTGCCGCTTCTATCGGCGCGGTCACATCCTTCTCCACTTCCTCCGGACTTGCTCCCATATCCGTTGTGACAACAATAACATACGGCAAATTCATCGCCGGTAAAAGATCTGTCGTCATCCGGGTTAAGGAAACAACTCCCAAAACAATCACAAGTACGACTGCTACAAGCACCGTATAGGGACGTTTTACACTATACTTTGAAATCATTCCTCTTCCTCCAAAAAACAAGCTTCATTTTACATTAAATAAAACCGACCGGTCGGTCAGTCATGATTAGTTTACACCTCTTTTCAAAAAATACAATGTTTTGTGTCATTTTTTTAGAATTATTTTATGTTTTATCGCATCACAGAAATGCTGCACATTCCGGTTTCTTTTATAAGTTTTGCGAGTATATGAGTTTCTGGTGGTTTCCTATCAGTTCCTTTTTGAGAATTGCGTAAATTTATCGGGTGTCACTTTCGGCTCGGAGTTTGTGTACATTCACCAGTTGAACTCTTTGGACTTCGTGTGCGTCTGTGAAATACACTCTCATTATTCCTGCGCTTAGTGAGAGTAAATGCCGCCATCAGCAACATTTCTGTGGTGTGATAAAGCGAAAAACAGCGAAAAAAAGACGGATGTCAAAACTGACACCCGTTTTTTGTATTGTTTTTATATTTTTGAACTTACGGTAAGATGTATTTTCCAACAAGTTCGTCTAGTGTTGTAGCCTGTGCAGATAACTCCTGGCTTGTAGCGGAAGACTCTTCTGCTGCTGCGGAGTTGGACTGGATAATTTCTGAAATCTGGTTTACACCTTGTTCTGCCTGGTCCATAGCATCTGCCTGTCCTCTTGCTACATCGCTGACATGTTTGGAAGATGCTGCAATCTTCTGGATACCATCGACAACGTTTCCAATCGACTGTGCGGAACGGTCTGCTGCGCTGTTACCTTCTGCGATTTCCTGTAATGCACCTTCGATTAACTCTCTGGTATCTACGGCTGACTTTGTGGTCTGCTCTGCAAGCTGACGAATCTGGTCTGCAACAACGGCAAATCCACGTCCTGCCTCACCTGCTCTTGCTGCCTCAATAGAAGCATTCAAAGAGAGTAAGTTTGTCTGGGATGCGATATCCTCAATTTCGGAAATGATGTTACCAATCTTCTTGGATGTCTCATCAATACGAGCCATAGCGTCAACCATGGACTTCATCTCTACGCTGCTTGTCTTAGCTTCCTCAGCATATTTCTGTGCCTGCTCGTAAGATTCCTGTGCTGCGTCTGCTGCCTGGTCGATATTCCCAGTAATACTTGTAATTGTTGCCTGTAACTCTTCTACTGCGCCTGCCTGCTCTGTTGCACCTTCTGCAAGACTCTGTGAAGACTCTGCAAGATTTGATGCACCTGCGGATACCTGTGAGGATGCTTCTCCGATTGCCTGGATTGTTGTAGTCATCGCATCTCGCATCTCCCGCATGGAATTAATAAGTTTTTCAAAATCACCAAGATAAGCACTTTCGCCAATCTGGGATTTCACAGTATAATCACCGTTTGCCATTGTCTCCATAATGTAACCGGCATCTCCGATGACTGCATTTAATGTTGCTGCCATCTCTTTTGATGTATCAATCATACTGGAAACTTCATCATTTGTATTAACTTCCGGGAATGGATCATGAAGATTACCATTTGCAAATGATTTCAGACGTTCCTCTAATTCTCCTAAAGGTCCTGCAATACCCTTTGCAATGGAAGCTCCCATTCTGGTTGAAAAAACAACTGCAATCACAATAATTGCAATGATAATAACGATGAAAACAAGAGATAAAACAGACAATGTAGTTTCCATTTTATTGCCCTGTGTTACATTGGCATCTAACAATGCCGCCATCTGTGCATAAATCTGGTCGTATAACGGGTCAACTTCATCACCCATCATGGTCTGTCCTTCGATACTCTTCTCATTGTCAGTAGAAGCACCTGTCTCCATAGCTTCCTGCTCTTTTGCCCAGTAATCTTCCAACATGCTGTTGATATCATCATAAAGGGCTCTTTCCTCTGATGAAGTAACTGTATTGGCTACAGCAGCCCAGTAATTTGTAAACTTCTCTTTCTTCTCATCATGTACCTGCTGTATCTCATTAATTAAATCTTCATTATCATATCCGATAACACCACGCGCTGCAGACCTTGTATCTGCGAATGTTACCATCGCCTTACCGATATCTCCCTGTGAAAAACCATAATTGATAAGTGCACTCTTATACTGTGTCATTACAACAACTAACATAATAACACCTAAAACAGATGCAATTCCTCCAATTAATGCAATCATTCGAAACGATTTTGTCAGACGTCCCTGAATC
>CAKRCJ010000194.1 GCA_934307185.1 uncultured Roseburia sp. | reverse complement strand
TTACGAGGCTTATCGTAATGTTTTTGGGCAATGGAATTTTCGATGCCATCCCTGCGTTTTTTATTCGTAGCAGACTCTCAAAAAAAGTCTTTTCAAATCCATAACACAGCCTAAATTGTGGCAGCGTCATTTATTTTCATTAAACTCCGGTTTAATGTCTAAAATTTTCTAAGGTATTCCACAAGCAGATTAATCACCTCACTACTCTCAGGCAAAAACGGTTCAAATACACAGAACGCATGCGTGAGATTTTTGTTTTTTGGAAAATCAATAATTTCATGTTCCTTATTTGCACGGGTTAATGCTTTTTCAAAATGTATCGTGTAATTTCTCAAATAATCATTATGGCTTGTCACAAACCAGACTGGTGCAAGGGAACAAATCAGTTCCCTGTTTTCCGGATTTACATATTTTGCAAACGAAGTCTTTTTATAATTTTTTCCATACAAAAATTTTGGAAGAAACATACCTATTTTATCAAATTTATCTGTATAAAACATTCCACTTATAAGACCAAGCGCATTTATATGTAAATCAGATGGTTTCACACCTGCCGCTTTTGCAATCCTTTTATTATTCTGGATTGCATTTGTATATGTAATAAGGCAGGCTCCTCCGCTGTCTCCTACCATATATACATGTGATAAATCCCCACCATCTGCTTTTGCATGTTTTTTCACATAATTCATTGCGGCGAATACATCACGAAACTGATCAAATATCATGCAATCCGGAATTAAACGATATTCAATACTATATACAAGAAATCCTTTCTTACATAGCAGAGCACAAAAGTATTTATTAAACTCCTTATTTCCGAGAAGCAGACCGCCACCATGGACATTAATAATAACAGGAAGTACTTTCCCATCTCTGTTTTCCGGACGGTATATATCGAGTCGATGTGCCTTGTCATGATCCGATACATAAGCAATATTTTTCTTACATATTACGCCTTTCGGAAACGTGTATTTTTTCTCTCTTTCAATACAGGACTTTTCAAATGTACTTCTCTGTTTATAAAACTCTTTTGCTATTATATTACTCATAATTACCTCTTTTTTCAGTAGTATAGCATAACTCCCATTTTACGCAATGACCTTTTCTATTCTTTGTAATCTTTCATAAAACTGCGGATAAAATTCTGCATTTCTATCATAAGGATTTATGTAAAATGTATTTAATAAGAACATTGTAATTGTCTTTTTCTGATTATCATCTTCCATCGCAGAAAGAATTGCTTCTATTTTTTTCCGGAATGTATGCCAGTCAATTAAAAACTGCTGGTTTTTCCTGAGGTCTTGTGTATCGAGCCATTTGCTGACTTTTACTTTGCTCCGGTTTTCTTTCACACAACCTTCCGTCTGTAAAAAATAATCCAGCTTGTCCTCCTCATAAATTCTTCCCAACGGAAAAACACGACAAATTCCCGGACGGAAACTGTGGATACTGCATCGTCCTTCCGCATTTAAAAAGGTACATGCATTTTTTGTTTCGGACATTTTTAAATTTGGTAAAATCATGCCATCCACCACATTTAGCTCTATCCGCTCTTTAAGAAGCGTTTCAAAATCGCACTGCAAGTTTTTGGTCAGCTCATAAATATCATAAGGGTCTAACCGAATGGACTCTCCCATATCTTCACAGCAGAAGGAGCAGCCCGCACAATCATTGCAGGCTGCCCTTACCATATCATTTAAACCATAACACTTTCCATCTGAAATTTCGTTCAAATTTTTATTCATTTATTTAACCTCGATTTAATTTTCCTCTTTTGTTCTGTTTTTACCCTTGCCAGCTGTCAGATGCCATCCGGTCAATCAGCTGACTTAATTCATTTGGATATTGCATCAGTGCACGTTCGGACTCCAGCCGGTGTCTTTGCTCATCATTTTTTTGCCCGGCCACACGGTGCTCCAATGCGTCGTCCAGGGCTTTATATTCTCTTCTTGCTTCTCTGTTTAAAGTTTTCTGGTCTCCCGTAGAGGCTTTCTCCTCCACTCCCCAGCCACGGTTTTGACCGTAACTGTATCCATTATATCCCTTTGCACTCTCATACTGACCGTTCCGGTAAACATACGCATCCTGCGTATCATTCTCATATACCGGTCTGCTGTTTTTTTCTATCATATCGTATTCTTCCGTGACTTTCCGGCAGATACTCTGTCACTTTTTCTCCTGTCTGATTTTCAGAAATTCTTTTTCTCTGCCCATTTCTGATTTACTTTTAGGTTATGGAATACAATATTTTTTATTCTTCATTGCTTTCAATTTGCAGATATTTTTTAATATACGCAGACTTTAGCCGTTATTGTCTCTGTCATTTGTAAAACTGATTTTTTTACGTATGCGGACCTACTTATGTATGCGAACCTACTTATACAGAACTATGCCCTGAGAATATCAACCGTATGTGCACTGGCTCCCATTAAATCCATTCGTTCGGCAACCGACAACTGATATTTTACAAATAGCTGAAAGGTTTCTTCGTCCATTTCTTTTAAAACCGGTCTCATATAATTCGCCGCACCATCGGGTGCGATAATTTTCTCCCGCTTTAAGTTTACTGCATCTTTTATTTTGTCAATATCGGCTAATGTGACATATTCATACAAATCCTTTTCCTTGGATACACAATGAAAATCCTCTGTGAGTCTGCCGTCTGCTAAACATTCTTTTACCATATTCTCTTTAAAGCCATACATTAAAACACCGTAGTCATTCATGAGATATGCAACGAAAATCAGCCCGCCTTTTTTTGTCACACGCTTTGCCTCACTCAATGCTTTTACCTTATCTTCAAACGTATATAAATGATACATCGGTCCTAATAAAAGCGTCACATCAAATGTTTCATCCAAAAAACGGGACAATTTTAACGCATTGCCCTGATACGCTTTCACGCTGCTTTGCTTCGATTTTAAAATCCCAAGATTATACTTTACCAGTTCCACCGCCGTGATATCGTAACCTTCCTTTGCAAGCGCAACCGAATAGCGGCCTGTTCCTGCGCCGACATCTAATATTTTCGCCTCTGGCAGCTCCTTTAAATAGCGGTGGATATATTCCATTGTAATCTGATATTCCACCTGCCCGTGACGGCGTCCAAGTCTTTTTTCTTCATTAAATTTATTATAGTGTTTTTCAAGTTCTGTTAATTCTTTTGCCATTCTTTCATCCCTGCTTTAAATTATAGTTTCTATTATAAGGTATCTGCTTTTTCTTTACAATGCACTTTTTCTTATAAAAATTGGTTATATACAAATAAAGAAAGCATGGCAACAAAGTAAAATCTGTGTTATAATCATCAGTTGTCACAAAATAAAAATTTTTGTACAAAGCTTCCTGTCTGTCATTTAAAATTTGCAGACTATAGAAAGGCACGATTTTTTTATGAATTATTTAACAAACCAATTAGAAAAAAGAAACTATCATAAAGACACTTTAAAAATCACAATTGATATGGCATGGCCTGCAATTATCGAGTCTTTTTTTATTGCCTTTGCAGGGCTTATTGACTCCTTAATGGTAAGCTCCCTTGGTTCTTATGCCGTTGCCGCAGTTGGACTTACCACACAGCCAAAGCTTTTAGGACTTGCACTGTTTTTTGCACTAAACGTGGCTCTCTCTGCTTTGGTTGCCAGACGGCGCGGTGAAAAGAAACAGGACGCTGCCAATGAAATCTTACTGACTGCCATCTTTTTTATTGTGATTGCAGCTGTCATTTGCAGTATTGGCTTTGTACTTTTTGCCGGTGCCATTATTAATTTCTGCGGCTCTACCCCGGAAACACATGATGGGGCAGTATCCTATTTCCGCATTATTATGGGTGGAATGATTTTTAACTGCATACAAATGGGCATTAATTCTGCACAGCGCGGTGCCGGCAACACGAAAATTACAATGCGGACAAACGTTATCTCAAACACGATTAACATTATATTTAACTATCTGCTGATTGACGGACATTTTGGTTTTCCTGCCCTCGGCATTAATGGTGCTGCACTTGCCACAATTTCAGGAACTGTGGTCGCATGTATTATGAGTATTGCTTCCATTTTAAAAAAGGACAGCTTTTTAAGTATTCCATATATTATGGAGCATCACATTAAGCCTTCTTTTACCGCTTTTATAAATCTTATTAAAGTCGCATACAGTGTATTTTTTGAACAGGTATTAATGCGTATTGGTTTTATGTTAACCGCAATTATGGCGGCAGATCAGGGAACCGATGCAATGGCTGCACATCAGGTTGGAATGAATATAATGGCATTATCCTTTGCTTTCGGAGACGGCTTACAGTCAACCGCTGTCGCTTTGATTGGACGAAGTCTCGGTGCCGGTGACCCTGATTTAGCGAAAGAATATGGCAGGACCTGCCGTCTGATTGGCGCTGTAATTGCTGTCATTCTTGTTGCAATATACTATTTTGGTGCAAGTGGGCTTTATCATCTGTTCTTTACGGAAGCACACATCGTCGCAATTGGCGTACGCATCATGCACGTTATTATTTTTGTTGTTGTATTCCAAATCTGCCAGGTCATTTATATGGGCTGCCTGCGTGGTGCCGGTGACACGCTTTACACTGCTGTTGCCTCCATGATTAGCGTAACCTTTATCCGCACAATTATTTCCTATTTCTGCGGCTATGTTTTAGGCTGGGGAATTATTGGAATTTGGATGGGTGTACTTGGAGACCAGATTTCTAGATTTATTTTTGCGACCGTAAGATTTAAACAAGGCAAATGGGTGAAAATAAAAATTTAAACCGGAGTTTAGATAACGTAACGCCACAGATTTTTAGGCTGCATTTTGGGGGGGTGTTTTTCGTTGAAAAGTACCTGCCCTGTAATTAGATTTTCCTGCACCGGACATTACGATAAGCCTTTATACAACAAATCATGGAAAGCAACGGCTTCCATGATTTGTTAAAGTCTTATCTCCATGGTGCAGAAGAAAATTAATTACA
>CAKRCJ010000193.1 GCA_934307185.1 uncultured Roseburia sp. | reverse complement strand
GCGCAGTGTTTTGTAATAAATATCCCCTGTTGTTTCATTGGTAATACAAAATGTAAATACCGGGTCCCCTTCATATGTTTTTATTGCATTTTTGCTGATTTTCTTTTCAATTATAATCGTTCCTGTCTTTACTGTTACATCATATTTTCCTGCATAGGATACACCCTCTTTTGGTGTGGCACAAACACCTGACGCACTATTTTCATAAACTACTCCGTCAATTGTTGAATTTGCCCTTGACTGTTCGGTCGAAGGTTCACCAGCCAGCCAGGCATTGATATAATAACTGGTATCCTCTTTAGGTTTCTGCGCTTTTAACTCATCAAAAGAAATCTCATTGTTACATTTTTCATCCGTGTAAAAGCGTAATGTCAAATTGGAAAGCCCGTTTTTCTCTGTTTTTATCCTTAATGCTGCATCCTGTACATAATCATTTAAGCTTTCTCCAAGGAAAATCGTGTCTGCTGTATCTGCAATGGCATAAGCAATTCTGACATTTACCGTTGGTTCTTCAAATGGTATCGTCTCAGCTCCCATACTTAAGAAAGAATCCGGTGCAACATTGGTTTTTACATTATTTCCGCCAATAAAGTCTTTCTTTGCCACGACAGAAATAGAATGACTCCAGCCGGATTTTCCATCCTCTTTTGGTTTTATCTCCTGATTTATCCAGGTTACCGTCGTTGTTCCATCCTCGTTTAATAAAACCTCTGCCCCTTCCTTTTCAAGCCTTATTATTTCTTCTTCCGGAATTTCAAATTCTTTTGCTATTACATCCGTAATTTGTACTCCGGTAATAGATTGCGACTGCGTGATTGTGCTTTGGATGGACTGGAAAATCTTATTCAGTTCTTCCGCTGTCTCTGCCGTAAATGCACAGTCTTTCGAGGCTACCTTCTCCTTCAGCCATTTTGCAGTAGACTCTGTTAAGCCAAGTCCTACGGTTATCACGGTATAGCCTGCTTCTTTTAACTCCTTTGCCTCTGTTTCTGTCGCTGCCTGATTGTTTATTTCTCCCTCTAACGGCTCGCCATCGGTAAATAAAATTACATACTTTTTATTCTCATCGCCTGCGTTTTTCAATTCATTTTTTGCAGGCTGTAATCCTTTCTGCGGTGCTGTTCCGCCATCTGCAGACAGTTCATTTACTGCTTTTATCAGTTTTTCCTGATTGACCGTCGCAAGACTCTGGTTTAATTTTCCTTTCGTTACACTGCTCCAGTAATTTCCTTCTCCATAAAAAGTTGCAATACCAACCTTGCTTTCCGGTGAAGTTTTCGAAATTCCTGTCACAAATCCGCTGGCGGCATCTTTTAACGCGGAAAGTCTGGCATCCCACGTTGCGATGATGTCTTTGTCACTTACTGCACTCCAGCTGTTATTTACAAATTTTTTCCATTGTCCATCCACATATCTGACCGGATACTTTGCATAACTGTTCTGTGAAATTGCTGCCGTATCCATTCCAACACTTTCGTTCCAGAAAAAATATTTTTCATATTTATCCCAGTAATACACTTTATTCACGTCCAGGCGCTTTTCTACATCACTGTATTTTCCAAGGTCTGTTAACTGGCTTTTACCGGAAAGCATCTCATTCATGGAACCGGAAAGGTCAAATACCATCATTACATCCACGGTCTGCGTCTGTTCTACAGTTGTCTGTGAAGTTACAAGTGAACTTGCAGACAAATCAATCCGGTACTCTCTGTTTTCCCAGTCTGTCAAAGCTGCTTTTTTGTTATATTCAAGCTTTGTATCGACAAATTCCGGTATCGCATAATTTTTAATTTTATTATCCGGCACCAGTGTTTCTCCATCTGACTCATATAATTCTGCCGTTGCCACACCATCACTTTTTTCTTCCACAATTACTTTAAAACATTGCTCTGCTGTATTGTAACCATCCGGTGCTGCTGTCTCCGTCATGGTATATACTCCAATCGGCAGATTATAAAACGAAACTTCTCCATTTTCGTTTGAAGTCTGGCTCCATGTTGTACTTGTTCCGTCTTTTGCAAGCGAAAAAACTGCATTCGCTAATGCCTCACCCTTCTCATTTACCTTGGTAAAGGAAAAATCTGCCGCAGGTGCCTCCACTTCTGTAATTTTCGCATTCGGAAGTGTAAAGTTCATATGACAGTTTGAAGCACATCCTCCCCGTTCCATATATAAAACAGTTAACCGATGCTCTTTTTCTAATTGTTCGTTCCGTTCTTCCTCTGAAAAGTTATTCTCAAACCATTCTCTTAAGTCCACTTCTTTCTGAATGGCGTCATGAATACCACCCAGATCAATAATGACATATTTTCCATCCAGGATTACCCATAAATCATCATCTCCGGTAAAAGAATAAATCATATCCCCGGTATAATCTTTGATTGTGAAATTAATATCATAACGCATTCCAAAGTAATAATTATGTGTATCTGCATATGCCCAGTCTGTCACATTTGACTCTGCATTATCAAGTGGGAAGAACTCACTCATATTGCCCGCCACAATCTGCTGGTTTTTATCCTTTACCGCCGTTAATTCATATGTATCCCCGGTTCTTTTAAATTGAAGTTCATACCCATTTAAAATTGTCTTTCCTTTTTTGTTTTCATTGGAAAATACCCCCGGCTCATCCACCGAAAACACTACATCTTTATAGTCTTCTGTAAGTCCTGTAACGATTCCGGTTTTCACAGTGCCTTCGGTGTATACATTGATGTGCTGTTCTGCACCGGATGCATCCTTTATTACCGTGTCATACTGATTGTCACTGTAATTTTGTCCAGTCGTTCCCACTGCAAAACGGCTGTTTTTTTCTGTTCCCGCATAATTGCTCTCTGCATTAATACTTTCTGCTGCATTTTTTGATACGTCATCGTAAACTGCCGGCTTAACAACGTAATCGTAAAATACTGCTGCTCCGCTCTCTACAGATTCTGTTGGACGGTAAAATACTTTTATAACGGTATCTTCTGTAAGGCTTATATTCTCCGCCTCCTCTGCTGACATTTGTGTATCACCGGCAAGGATATGGTCAATCTCCCAGTTGACCGGCTTTTTATAATCAGTTATTTTAGAACCGGCTGTTAAAACCTTAACATCATCCGCATAAATTTTTGAATTTTCCTCATTCTTTTCATCATACCTGCTATTATCAAAATGTTCGATTGTAACTGTAATTTCCTTATCTCCACCATTTATGATATCCTCAGAATATACAGAAATATTCTCTGCTGTTTTTGCATTTTCTGTCTGTTCGTCCATCTCTGTTGCCTCTGTAAATTCTGCATCTTCTGTGGTTACTATATTCTCCGTACTTTCTTCGCTTTCTATTGATACTATTTTCTCCGTACTTTCTTCACTCTCTGTCGATATTATATTCTCCGTACTTTCTTCACTTTCTGTCGATATTATTTTCTCCGTAGACTCTTCACTTTCTGTTGATATTATATTCTCCGTACTTTCTTCACTTTCTGTTACAGCTTCTGTGCTTTCTATTTTTTCTTCCGTGACCTGCACTGCATTGGTTTCTGCTTCTTCTGTCACCCATACAGCTTCCATGCCCTGTGCTTTTGATACATTTGTACCTATAATGCTTGCTGTAAGCATCAACACACACAGTGTAAAAGCGAAAAGCCTTTTTGCCTTTTTCATGATCTGCCTCCTCATATAAGCGCTTTTATCTCTTTTTGCATTGTCACTTTTTCTAAATTTGCAGTAATATATAAATTACGATAACGCTCATTTTTATTATTAAATTTTGAAATAATACGTTCTGTTACATGCTTTGCACATTCATAAGTGCAGGAAGAAAGTAAAACAACATACTGGGACTCACTATATCTGGCTGCAGCGTCACCAATTCGTAATGACTCTTTTAATATTGTTTCCAGGTAAAGCATTGCATTTTTTACCCGGAATTCTTCTAATTTCCCATAAGCTGTTTTCTCACTGTTTTTTACACTTACGGTAAAAAGCAATATATACTCTGTCTTATTTAACCGGCTGTTCTTTCTTGCCTCCAGGCGGTATATTTCCCGGAATACAGGATAACCGCAGACAAAAACCCCAGATGGACTATCTTCTGTCATATTTTTCTGTACTTCTTTTATCTGCTCTGCTTTCTCACCTTTCCCTTTCAGAAGCATTGCTTTATATAGTTTCTGTAACTTTTCCGGATTTCTGATTCCAAGTTCTTCTTTCAGAATTTTGCATGCTTTTTTATACGACTCCATCGCAAGGTTCATTTTATTTTTCTTCATTCTTGCAAGAATAAGATAATAATACAGTTCTTCCTCTGCATTGTCATATTTTAATGCCTTATTGCAGATTTCCTCGAGTTCATCATACATCTTCTCCTCGACATATAACTCCGAAAGTCTTTTTATTGCAGATAAAAAGAGAGAATGATAATACATACTCATCGTGATAATCCAATGCATCTCCGTAATCTGTGGCATAAAATCACCCTGATAGAAATCTATCATTTTTTTGAGATAATACATGGCATCACTGTTGGTAAGATTTTCTTTTTTTGTCAGATGGTACATTTGTTCAAATTCTTCCACATCGACGCTTATTTTCACCGACGGATTAAAGCAATACGAACCTCTGTTTGTAAGAATAAATTCTTCCTCTCCAAAGGACTGCCTTAAAAGATTTCTAAGACGATACATAAGGTTTTTTAATGCGCCGGCAGGATTATTTGTCTCTTCTTCCTGCCAGATTGATGACGCAATTTCATCCATAGTCAAAGTCTTTTCCCTGTGAATAATGAGATAGACTAACAGTTTTGTCAGTTTTGCAGACCGTATGTTATCATCATTTAACACGCAGCCATCCTGCATTACCTGAAATTTTCCCAACGTATGTATTGTAAGCATTGACTACCTCCATACCCGTCTGTCCTTGCTGCAGCCGCATCATTCTAGCATAACGCTGTTTTCGAAAACAAGTCGAACAAGACAGATAAAAATGTAGTTTTAGTCTTTCAATCTCGCATAATCAAGAACATATTC
>CAKRCJ010000192.1 GCA_934307185.1 uncultured Roseburia sp. | reverse complement strand
GGTTGTATCTGCATTCATTTTTCCAGAATATACTCCCTTGATATTATGCGAATTTGCTGTCTCTGCATCTGTAACAAGGTATATTCCTTCCTCATAACTGTAACTAATGCTGTCATTATTATCATTTACTATAAATGAGCTGTATTCAGAACACTGCTGTGTTGTCTCATCAAATTTATAGATTTGATATAATCCCTTATCCAAGCCTGTAATTTGTAAATCTAAACCACTATTTAAATATTTCGAAACATTTTCATCTAATTTATTGACTTTATAGGCTCTTACCGGCTCTTTCGTAAAATATTTTGCATACTGTGCAGTATCCAGTTCTTCATAACAGTTTCCAACAAGTTTCACCGGATTTCCATCCCAGTCTTCTAATCTTTCAGCAGAAAAATAATATCCCGTATAATATTTTAAATCTTTATCATATATCTGTATGCCAAGCGATTTATCTTCTTCTTTGATATAATTTAAAAATTCTTCAGATAATGTCAGTTCTTCACCACATGAGAACCAGTTGTAGATATTATGTTCCATACAGTAAAGCATATATGCTTCTGTAATTTCCGAATAATATGTATTTCCATTTTGCAGTCTTCTTGCGGTAGAATAAATCATCCAGTTTGCATCACCGGTAAAGTCTTCGGTTAAATTTGCTGAAAGAATAGCATCTTTTGTGAGATAATTTCCTGTCAGAACAAGGTTTTTATTAAAATTCCAGCTCTCCTGATTATTATCCTCTAATAGTGCATCTTTTGTACACAATTTACTTAAATCCGGCAATGTTGTTAATGCATTACCAGATAAATTCAAATAACTAACGTGCTCCAGATTGGAAAATCCATTTCCAATGCTCTCCAGGTTTGCATTATTACGAATATATACCCTGTTTAATTTCTGCAGATTTCCTATTTCTTCCGGAATTGTCTTTAAACTATCATTATTGCTAATTTCTAAATAAGAAAGCTCAGTAAAGCTGCCAATTCCAGATAAATCTTCCAGTCCGCAATTTTCCAAATCAAGATTATAAAGACTTGTATTTTTTCCGATACTCTGTAAGTTCTTTAATTCATAATTTTGTAATCTGAAATAATTAAGATTATCTGTGTCCGAAAGGTTTTCAACAATTCCAAAGGACTGTGTATTATACCCGTTCTCCAACATTAACTGTGTTAATTTATCCGTATTTTCCGGTAAAATAACTTTCTGAACATTTCCATACACCTCAAGTTTATATAAATTATTTAACTGGCTAATATCAATACATGTAACTGGCGTTTCAGAGGAACCTATGCTTAAGCTTAATGATGTTAACTGTTCTGCCGATGTTATTTTTTCTAATTGTTCACTGCTTAATTGCTCTGCTGTAACACCTAATGTATCCAATCCACTTAGAATATCCTGCAGATTTTTCAAATCATATTTTTCTACATTATAAAGATATAATCGTTTCAAATTATGCAATTGATTTAATGCCACGTAATTTGATATTTCTGCATCCAAACTCAAATCAGATAATCTATTCAGATTTGTAATCTTCGTACAGTCAAAAATTGAATTCGACCAAATACTTAAATCTGTTAAATTTGTTAAATTGTCGCAAATTTTATCAAAACTTTCCTGCAATGTAATATGTAAATTATATATAACTCGCAGTTTTTCTAGTTTACATATTTCATCAATCCAATTTTTTTCAATTTTTTCAGAATAATTGATATTGTTTCCATTTACACCCTCTAAATTCTTTAATACAGTGGAAAACCCATCGAAATTCTCGACTTTATCCATATCTTCCCATGATGGACTAAACCATGTCATTCCCCATGCTTCACCCACCGTAAGAATACCATCCTTATTCTGGTCAGCTTCCTTTAAAATAATCGCATATAAATTCTGATCCGGGATATAATACTCAGACTCTTTATCCCCTGTTGTGACTGCCTCATTTAAAACGATAAAATTATCCGCTACCCACTCTGCATCATTTGCAAACTTTTCCGGAACAGACTTTAATGTTACTGCTTTTGATAGTTTTCCGTTATTAATTAAATTTAATGTTTCCAGTTCACTAAATTGCTTCAAATCCGGTAAACCAGAAAGGTCACAGTTACTTACATTTAAAGACTGTAACTTTGTAAGATTACTTAAATCCGGCAACTTCGTAAGCCAGTCATTTCCTGATAAATCAAGCTTTGTAAGATTGGACATCTTGCTTATAAATGATAAATCACTATAATTATAAGTTGCAGATAATTGAAGTTCTGTTAAATTTGGCAGACTTGTAATTTCTGATAAATTTTCATCTTCATACGATTGTAATTTCAAAGATAATGATTCCAAATTTACAAAATCTGACCAATTTACTGATTGCTCCATCATTTGAAAGCTAACTGCATTATAACATTTTAAAGAAAATCTTTTCAATTTAGATGCAACTTTTGCCAAACTATCTAAATCAAACCATTTTCCTTCCGGCATTTCAATCGTAAGATCTGTCAAATTTTCTCCCAAATCATTTCCAATTGAAAAATCCCCATCAATTCGAAGTGTCTGGACATTCGGTAAGATAACACTTAAATCATCTATGTATCCTCCAGCATTACCAACAAACTCGAATGATGTAATCCCTTTTACCTCACCATAAGTAATTGTAAAGTCATCTCCGGTTTTTCCCAGATACTCCGCAACTTTCTGTGCTGCATCGGAATTTCCTAAATACACACATGTCGTACTATGTTCATTATAATAATCCAAATCTGTTGTCACGACAACTGTGTCATCTGTTATTCCTTCCGGCTCATTTTCCTGCCCGGACTCGCTTACGCTTGTCTCCGCCTGCACCATCATAGATGCCGGAAGCTACATCATGAATAGTCCTGCTGCGAGGAAAAGCGCAAGAATTTTCTTTCTTCTGCCTTTCATAACTCTTTTCTCCTTTGATTTTTTGATGTCTGAACACCTAATTATATTTATAGTCCCCTTTTTTCTTAGAAAGCAAGAAAAAGTCTAAAATACCTTTACGAAAGCCGGATTTTTCGTTACAATAACAGGAGCAAATTTATCGTTTTGCTATTTTATTAATGAAAGGAAATTAAAATTATGTCAAATCCAATTGTTACAATTGAAATGGAAAACGGCAATATCATGAAAGCTGAGCTTTATCCTGAAATCGCACCAAATACTGTAAATAACTTTATCAGCTTAGTAAAAAAAGGTTACTATGACGGCATTATTTTCCACCGTGTCATTAATGGCTTTATGATTCAGGGCGGCGACCCGGACGGAACAGGTGCAGGCGGTCCTGGTTACGAAATCAAAGGTGAATTCAGCCAGAACGGATTTAAAAATGATTTAAAACACACAGAGGGTGTTTTATCTATGGCAAGAACCATGATTCCTGACTCTGCCGGCTCCCAGTTCTTTATTATGCATAAAAATTCTCCACATTTAGACGGCGCTTACGCTGCATTTGGAAAAATTATCGAGGGACAGGATGTGGTAAATAAAATTGCAGAAACCGCAACTGATTATATGGACCGTCCATTACAGCCACAGGTAATGAAAACCGTGACAGTAGAAACTTTTGGTGTCGAATACCCGGAACCTGAAAAATGCTAATAAACATATCAGCAAAGAAGCTAGTGTAAAACTTCCAAGGAGGAATTATGTACGAATTTACAGAAGATTGCATGATACACATTGAAACGATTGATAACGAGCACCGCAGACTGTTCCAGATGATAAATGAAGCTCTCTCCCTTGTCGAAAAGACAGAAGATGCTGCCTCCGTTGCCAAAAGCCTGGTTGCCAATCTCAAAGATTATGCCTCTATGCATTTTGCACATGAGGAGGAATATATGGAAAGTATTCACGACCCGGAGCTTTCCATGCAGAAAAAAGAACATGCTGCTTTCACCGAAAAAGTGAACCAGTTTGTTTTAGATACCTCTTCTGCGGATGCCGCAAAAGCATCCTTAAACGAACTTCTCACCTATCTTGTACACTGGTTATATCATCACATTTTAAGCAGTGATATGATGATTGGAAAAATGGTTTCTGCTTCTGAAATCGCGGAAGACCCATTTGCATTTACCGACAAATACAAAACCGGCATCATGCTCGTTGATGATGAGCATAAACATTTGTTTGAAATTATCCGTGATACCAATGATGTCATTCATGCAGAACTTTTACATGATAAATATGATGAGATTATGCGTCTGTTGGCAGAACTTAAAAACTATACTGAATTTCATTTCAGTGATGAAGAAGCTCTCATGGAGCGTATCCATTATCCACAGTTAGAAGCTCAGAAACGTGCGCACTCCGCATTTGTAGGCCGTCTTGTAGAAGTTGACCTTACAGACCTTGACAATATGGATGACAATCAGCAGGAATATCTGACGGATTTAATTCAGTTTTTATTAAGCTGGCTGTCGAACCATATTTTAGGCTCTGATAAAAAAATCGGGGATTTCATCCGTGAAAATAATATAACCATTGAATAAAAATTGCTTGTAGTTACAATGTAATTTTTAATGTTCAAAGAGATAAAATGAGGCTGTCGCAGAAAACACGAGTCATGCAATTGTATGCATTATGTTTTTTGCAACAGCCTTATTATATTTTTTTATTTAATTACTTGACAAAGTCAAGTAATGGTTTTATACTGTGATCAGTCAAAAAAAGGAGGAAAAAAATGTTTATATCGACACTTTCCTATTATGCAACAGAATTATATAAAGAATTTGCTGCTTACACTGCAGAACAACTGCATGAATTAGGATTAAACTTCGGGCAGATGTATTTTATTATCTATGTAGGAAAACATCCTGACTGTACCCCTTCTGAGCTGACAAAAGTTTTAAAACTTGACTGGGGACATTCCCAACGCAGCATAACAAAACTTGTCGAAGACGGTTTTTTAACAAAAGAGAAAAACTGTGGCAGAAGTTATCGATTAAAACTGACTGAAAAAGGTTCACAGGCGTTTACTGTCTGTCATCAGGTATTT